>DHJV01000024.1:5600-7908 GCA_002404515.1 Lachnospiraceae bacterium UBA4711
AGCAAACTGTTCTTCAGCCTGTTCGTCCAGCTTGGTAAGATAGTTGCCCAATTCACCAGACAGAACGAGTTGGTTATACCGGATGGGATGGTATTCTTTCAGATAGTTCTTATGTAAGCGGCCCCACCGCTCGATGGAGTGCTGTTCTGCCGGGACTGCTGCGGTCAGATTCGGCAGATAGTAGTCATTGACAAGGGTGTAGTCTAGACCATTAGCGTTGACGTGGATGTGATTTTTCAGTTCGTTCATGCGGATTCTCCTTTCATTGCGTCAGTCGGTTCAAATTGAATGGTGGGAGTATCAGTAGGCTCTGATTGAGCCAGCTTTTTATTTTGGGCATACTTGCGGCATCGCTCACGACCTTTCTGCAAGAGTGCTTCATACTCTGCTGCCGCTTGCGGATCGGTTTTAGCTGCTTCGCGCAGGGCAGCACGTTTCTTTTTACGGTTTTCTCCGGAAGTCTTCTGATATTTCTTGCGCTTGGCAAGTTGCTGTTCTGTAAGATTTTTCTTGTCGCCGCGGCTGATTTCAATTTGACTAGGGAACGTATCACTGATAAAATTAAAGTAGATGTCGATTTGCTGTTGACGATGAATCGTCAGTCCGCCGGATGCTGAATGAATCACCACTTTTTCTACCAGCTCATACAACATTTCGTCTGTCAGCGTTTCACAATCCTTGTATTTCTGAATCAACTTGATAAAGCGTTTCAAATCAACTTTTGTCGTTTCAACGTTGTCAAGTTCTTTTCTTAACTCGGCAATGCGAGCTTCGCAGACAGTCTGTTCTTCGTCATATTGTGCCATCAACCGCTGATACTGTCGTTCCGGGATTTTTCCCAAAACGCTGTTTTCATACAGGCTCTGAATGAGTGTATCTAACTCGTCCATTCTCTTTTGAACTGAATGCAGTTCTTTTTTGCTTTCAGAGGATGCGTGCGTATTTTGGTTTTCCCACAAGACTTGAAGCTGCTCGGCAAATTCATTCTCGTTTTCAATGATTTCCTTCGTCATCGCTTTGATGGCGTTGAGAATGGCAGCTTCAATGGTTGATGTTTTGATGAAATGGGATGTGCAGGAAACATACATATTGCGGTATTTGCTGCATTGCCACGAAGAATCCGAATCATACACCACGTCAGAATCCCGATGTTTGGATTCGGGGCTGGAAAAGCTCATTCGGGAACCGCAGTCAGCACAGAACACCATGCCAGCCAGACGGTGCGTGTATGTTCCACTCGGAAGTTTTTTGGGACACCGTTTTCGCAGTCGCTGTGCTTTATCCCATGTTTCTTGGTCGATGATAGCTTCATGAGTATTTTTGAAGACGATCATTTCTTCCGGAGTTGCAGCGCGGCGCTTTTTCAGCTTGAAGTTCTCACGGATGCTTTTGCGTAGCACAGTGTGGCCGAGATATTCCTGCCGGTCAAGAATATAGGTTAAAGTTGTCGTATTCCACCGATAGGGGTCGTGGTACGAATGATGCCGAGCGGATTCAGGATGATACTGCTCTTCGTATGCAGATGGAATCAGAATTTTTTCGTCCGAAAGCGTCTGACCGATTTGCGCAAGACTGGCACCACCGGCTGCCATATCGAAGATTCTGCGGACAACAGCGGCGGCTTCTTCGTCTATATGAAGAGTTTGCTTATCACCGGGGACACGCTTATAGCCGTAGGGAATGCTGCCGCTGCACCGTTTGCCATCCTGCATCCGTGATTTGAACACTGCACGGATTTTATTGCTGGTGTCCTTGGCATACCACTCATTCATGATATTCAGGAACGGGGTAAAGTCATTGTCCGTAGGATTGGCACTGTCAACATTGTTGTTGATGGCGATGAACCGAACGCCTTTGGAAGGAAACTGAATTTCTGTGTAAAATCCAACTTCCAGATAATTGCGTCCGAAACGGCTCATGTCTTTTACAATGACAGTTGCGATATGCCCGGCTTCAATCTCGGCAATCATAGCCTGAAAACCGGGACGGTTAAAGTTCGTTCCGCTGTATCCATCATCCGTAAAATGCTGGATGTTGTTGAAGCCGTTTTTGCGAGCGTAGTCCTCCAGATACTTTTTCTGATTCAGAATGCTGTTGGATTCACCTTGCAGTTCATCATCTCTGGAAAGCCTTTCGTACAGTGCTGTGATTTTTCCTTGGTTGGATTTTGCCATAGTTTCACCTTCTTTGTGTTTTTAGTAAGGGTGCGATATGTAACAAAGATACGATACTTTTCCAATTTTGTAAACGCATCTTTGCTTTATCCTTGATAATTATAACCCTTCGGATCGGTTACGACATAGGAGCT
>DHJV01000134.1 GCA_002404515.1 Lachnospiraceae bacterium UBA4711
GGTATTGGTTGTAGTAGATAGATTTCACGATCAAGGTAAGCCCTACCGTCATTTCCGCATTTGCAATATCAAAGTTCAGCACCTTGGACATTGCCATGAGATTGAGCCCCTGTGACACTGCTCCGTTGGTGGACAGGAAACCGATAAAGTTCAGATTTGGTGTTGCCACTGTCGTATCAGTATAAGTGACACCGTATGGTGCGAACAACTGCATTGTCACGGAGGTTGGGTTGGTATCCTCATCATATTCCGGATCGGTTGTTGTAGAAGGCAGGTAGACAACACCAGTGACTGGCAATGTCGCGAGCAGTCGTTTGCAGCAATCATAGACATAGATGACAAAATCCACCGTCAGGTTCGTAAGTGTCAGCTCATAGCAGTTTGGACGTCCGGCAATTGGTGTGATTGTCACGGAAGGTGTCTCTCCGGTTGCAAAGGTAATGTTCGTAACTTCTGCCCGAATGTATGCCGTTGTCGGATAATCTGCAAGCAGAGTGGCAAGTGGAATCGTCCGGCATACATTGATCCCAATCTCGTCGTAGATAACCGGAACAAGCACGGTGAGCAGCTTTGGATCGCCACATTGCGGCGTCACACAGACATCCGTACAGGTATCGGTCAGGCTGCATGTGCAGGAATCGTTGTTGTTAGCAACTGCATTGCTTAATACTTTTTTGTTACAGCCACAGCATTTAGACATGTTCGTTTCCTTTCAAATATGCTTACAATAATATATTCAGAATATGCATTTTTGTTCGATTCCGGCAATATATTTGTAAAAGAAAGAACTGGGAGGGAAATGTGGAAGCGGTTTATAGATGGAAAGGGGATAAACGGATCTTACTTTACGAGGAGGGCAATCAGATTTTAGCACAGGTGATTGGGACGGGCAGGACGGTACAGTGGGGCAGCTTATGCCGGGATTATCATTCCTGTGGCGTAAGCCGGCTGTGGGACGATGAAATCTATGTGGCGTATGTGAACACGGAAAATGTTTTAATGTGGGATAAGCTCTTTGCGGAGGGACGGCTGGTGCTTGTAAAGGGCGATGACTGGGGAAGCCTTTCGGAAGTCCGGATTGCACCGGCCACAGGAGAACGTACACAGCTTTATGTATGGTATCGCATGACGGATCCGGGAAATGGCACAGATAGTCTGTATGTGATAAATCCACTGGGAGAGAGGAAGGTTCAGAGATTGGTACATGGTACAGAGCGGATTGAACGATATGAGATTTTACAGCATGGAGAAGTGAGTTATCTTCTATATAAATTAGCAACGGAAACGAAACCGCGGATATTTGCCGTGGATGTTTCCCGGTTGGGTGACATAAGTCTGTCAGAATATATATTATGTAAAGAACAGACAATGCAGGAACTTGAAAAAAGATGTAAAGAGAATGATAAAAATTATAATGAGTCACTGCGAAAGACACAGGAGGATTATGAGTTACGATTAAAATCCACTGTCAAAAATATGGAACATCGCTACAAACAGCAATATGATGAGCTGGCAAAGCTGACACAGGGTATGCAGGAGGAAGGTCGTAAGTGGCGGGAATTATATTACAAAAGTGTTACAAAAGATTAAGAAAAGATAAAATTTACTTGACATAACTCGTAGAATTTTATAATATAAAAATTGCAGCCTTTTTTTCGGGAATGTCCCAAGACTGCAAATGGTAATTTGTATTACATAGGTAATGTACCACAATATATAGAGAATGTAAAGGAAAATTTTATGGAAGACAAGAAAAAAACTTTAACTGAATATGAGAAAGAAATTTCCGAAGCTCAAGAAATGGAAGAGGCAAACACACACAAACGAAAGGTACGGAGCTTTAAGCGGATGTTGATGGTAACATTCCTGGTCGTATGTGCGATTCCGATCACGCTGTGCATGTTCCTCATGGTAAAGATGAACCGGCTGGATCACAGGATTGAGAGTCTGGTCGATCGGGTGGAGGAAGGAAAAAATCTGGTCAGCACGAACATTGGACTGATTGACGAATCGACTGAGACGATGACGAGTGAGCAGATGGCGTATGGAGATCTTGGAAAAGGTTCGGAAGGTGTGCATGTGGCTTTGACAGACAATGGCGATGGCTCGAACAAAACCAAGGAAGAGGCTGATACAACAACCGAAGCGGAAAGTGATGTGCCGGAGCAGACCTACTACAATGGACAGAAGGTGTACCTGACTTTTGATGATGGTCCAAGTACTTACACCGGGGAACTCTTAGATGTGCTGAAGGAAAACAATGTGAAGGCAACCTTCTTTGTTGTCTACAATGATGATAAGGAAGCACAGCAGTATTACAAACGAATTGTCGACGAAGGTCATTCAATCGGAATGCATTCTTACAGTCATGTGTATGATCAGGTGTATGCAAGTCAGGAAAGCTTTGAAGAAGATGTGACGAAGATTCATGATTACATACAGGAACAGACAGGCGTGGATACGCATTTGTACCGGTTCCCGGGCGGAAGCTCGAATCAGGTAAGTAAGGTTGATATCCAGGATCTGATTGGATATCTGCATGACGAGGGTATCGTCTATTATGACTGGAATTCCCTGTCAGGTGATGCTGTAGACGCATCTTTGACACCAAGTGAGTTAAATGATAATATACTTGGGTATGTACATGCAAATGCTGGTGATTCCGTGATATTGATGCATGATCTGCAGAACAATCATGCAACGATCGAAGCGCTTCCGGCTTTGATCCAGACTTTGAAGGATGAGGGATATGAGATTTGTCCGATTGATGATTCTACAAAGCCGGTGCAGCATGTAGAATATAAGGGAGACAAATAATTGAACTACGAAGAAGCACAAAATTATATCGAAGAAAAAAGCAGGCTGGGAATCGTGCCCGGCCTGACACAGGTAAAAGAGCTCTTACGGAGACTTGGCAATCCACAGGATACGTGCAGGACACTGCACATCGCCGGGACAAACGGAAAGGGCTCTATTTTTGCGTTTGTACAGGAGAGCCTGCTTGCCGCAGGATATCATGTGGGACGGTATATTTCACCGACGATTCTGACGTATCTGGAACGGTATCAGATGGACAGACACTACATGTCGGAGGCGGAATTTGCAGCGTTACTCACAGAGGCTGCGGCGGTGATCGATGCGATGGAAGCGGATGGGTTTGCCAGTCCGACTGCCTTTGAAATTGAGACGGCGGTGGCGTTTCTGTATTTTGCGAGAAATCATGTGGACTATGTATTGCTCGAATGTGGCATGGGTGGAAGAGAGGATGCGACAAATGTACTTGCGAAACCGGAAATCTGTGTATTCGCGCAGATCAGCATGGATCATATGCAGTTTCTGGGCGATACACTGACGAAGATCGCGACAGAGAAAGCAGGTATTATCAAACCGCATACGACCGTGATCTCTGCGCCGCAGGTGCCGGAGGTATCGAAGGTGCTGCGGGAGACGTGCCGGGCACAACACGCTTCTTATATAGAAGTAAATCCTTTGGACTGGGAAGTCGTGCAGATGAATCTGGATGGTACCGAGCTGGTGGATTGTGGAACGAATCCGGGAGAAACCAATAGGGATGAGGATATCAGGGACAGGAAAAAACCATATCATATTCCGTTGTTAGGAGAGCATCAGATTGTAAACGCACAGACGGCAATTACTGTGCTCCGTGCACTATATATAGAAGAAACAGCCATTCATAATGGAATTGCACAGACTACATGGCTGGGGCGTATGACAAGGGTTTCGGAACATCCGTATATCTATGTAGATGGCGCGCATAATGTAGCAGCATGGGAATATTTGCGCACATCAGCGGAAAAGTATTTTACAAACCGCAGGGTAATCTATATAATAGGAGTACTGAAGGATAAGGAATACGAGAAGATGGTGGAGATTCTGGCGCCGACGATGGCAGCAGCCGTTGTGATCACACCGGATACCCCGCGTGGTCTGCCAAAGGAGATTCTGGCACCGTTGTTACAGGCGGAGGGCATACCGGTGCAGCTTGCAGATACAAGCGCAGAAGCGTTGCAAAAGGCAAGAAAACAGGCAGGCGAAACGGATGTCATTCTTGTGAGTGGTTCGTTATCTTTTCTGGCAGAGTATCTGCAATTAGAAAGCGGAGATGAAAACAATGGAGCGAGTAGATAAAATTCTTGCACATCCGGAATTTCAAGCGTATATGCGCCGGATCAAGGAGCAGGAGCGTACGCGTGTGTTCTGCCTGCATGGAATTGAGCATAGTCTGGATGTGGCAAGAATCGGATATATAAAGAATCTGGAACAGGCACTTCACTTCCGGCAGGATGTGATCTATGCAATGGCGCTGCTGCATGATATCGGTCGATGCGAGGAATATGCGTCCGGGAAATCTCATCATGAGACGGGGGCAGAGCTGGCACGACCAATCCTTGAAGCGTGTGGCTACACAGAAGAGGAATGTGCAGAAATCTGTGAGGCAATCAGCCGGCATAAGGCACCGAGTGAACAGGCAAGGACACTTGCGACATTGTTATACGATGCGGATAAGAAGTCCAGAAATTGTTTTGCCTGTGCGGCACGGAAACAGTGTTACTGGTCAGAGGAAAAGAAGAACCATACAATTCGATATTAAGGTTTATATACAAGAAGAACGCAGTCGGGAATTCCGACTGCGTTTTTTGCAGTTAGAGGATAGGTGGTATGACGGCGTAAAGAAATTGACAAAAAACAAAACTTCATAAAAACAACTATAAATAGATTTACACAGATGAATCACAAGTAAATACAAAATATAGCTTGATAAAACTGCGCACAAGCATAAAAATAATAAGAAAAACTTTCTTTTTTTCTAAAAATAAAAATTCAACAGTCCAAAACTTTAAATAAATTAGGAAATCCCATATCTGTGTTGACAAAATAATGGTTCGGGAACATAATACACCCAAGTCAAGGGTAAAGGACTTAAGAAAATTAAGAAAAATGTGAGAAGAAAGAGAGGATGATGTTTATGAAGAAAAGAAAATTAATCAGCATGGTGCTTGCAGCAACATTGGCATTGACATCTCTTACCGGTTGTGGAAAGAAGGATTCATCCGGTGATGACAGTGTATTAAGAGTCGGAATGGAATGTGCATATGCTCCATTCAACTGGTCACAGGAAACGGATGAACTTGCCAATGGCGAAAAGGCAGTTCCAATCTACGGAACAAATATGTATGCATATGGATATGATGTTATGGTAGCTGAGAAGCTGGCGAAGCAGATGGGTAAGACATTGGAGATCCACAAGGTAGAATGGGATTCCATCGGAATGTCACTCGATGCTGGTGATTACGATGTGATCATCGCAGGTATGGGACGTACGAAAGAACGAGAAGCTTCTTATTCATTTACAGATCCTTATTATTACAGAGACAACTGTCTGGTTGTAAAGAAGGGATCCGGACTTGAAAATATCAAAGGTCTTTCCGAATTGGCAGGAAAGAATGTGACGCTTACTACACAGCTTGGTACTGGATGGGTAAACCTGCTTGACCAGGTTCCAGATGCAAAGCTTGGAGCAAATTATGAGACAACGGCTGAGTGCTTCATGGCAATCTCAAATGGAACTGCGGATGTCTGTGTCATTGATGTTCCAACTGCAGAATCCGCAGCAATGACAAACGATGATCTGGCAATTATCTATCTTGACTCAAGTGATAAGTTTAATGGTGATGAGGAAATGACGAACGTATGTATTGCAACAAGAAAAGATGATACAGCGCTTCGTGATGAAGTTCAGGAAGCTATGAATGCAATTGGCTGGAATGATAAAGCAACTATGGATAAGACAATGGAAGAAGCAATCAGTTTGCAGCCAGCAGCAAACTAATTATCGTTCCCCAAATGGAAATGACATATCGTCGCCCAGAGGGAGATGATTAGTAAGAGGTTTGCCGCTTACATAATAAATTATGGTACTCCTCCGCAGTCTTTCGTGATTTCAGGCTGCGGAGGAAGTATAAAAAACGTGTAGGACAGGAGGAAATCATATGGGAGTTATTCTAAGTATATCATCCCCGAACAATATCTTTGAATGGATGGCATTTCTTGCCGAGAAGTATTCGAGCATGTTCTTACAGGGAACATGGATCACCTTGTATGTATCGGTGATCGGTACGATCGTAGGTTTCATACTTGGTTATATTGTAGGTATTGTCGGAGATATCAAAATTCATAAAGAAGATAATCCGATTAAAAAAGGAATTATCAAATTCTTCAAATTTATCTGTTTCTTATATGTAGAGTTGTTCCGAGGAACACCAATGATCGTACAGGCGATGATCGTATACTTCGGTCTCCGTCAGGGCGGTGTGAACATCAACCCGATTATTGCAGGTATTCTCGTAACCGTATTAAATACAGGTGCGTATATGTCAGAAACCGTGCGGGCTGGTATCAAGTCCATTGATGCCGGACAGCGCGAAGGCGCTCTGGCAATGGGGATGTCACCGATGCAGGCAATGTTCTATGTAATCCTTCCACAGGCATTCAAGAACATTATCCCGGAGATGGCGAACACATTCCTGACAAACCTGAAGATGACATCTGTGTTGAACGTAATCGGTATTCAGGAATTGTTCATGCAGGCAAAGACCGTCGGTGGTACGTATTACAAGTATTTTGAATCGTATCTGGTAATTGCGCTGATCTATCTGGTGCTTTGTGTGGCATTTAACCGTTTGTTCTTATTTATTGAGAAAAAGATGGCAGGCAAGAAAGATTATGTGCTTGCTGTGGAATATATGGATGACAAAATCTAGGAGGTGCGCTTATGAGTAAAAATAATGAAGAAAGTATTATTGAAGTAAAAGACTTAAGCAAATCCTTCGGTGATCATGAGGTTTTGCGGAAGATTGATTTTAAAGTGAAGAAGGGGGAGGTCATCTGTATCCTTGGTTCGTCCGGTTCCGGAAAGTCAACCTTGCTCCGGTGTGTGAATAAGCTGGAGACACAGACAAGCGGACAGGTGTTGTACCATGGAAAGGAAATCCGGAATGTCCAGAAGGAGATTAACGAGTTTCGATCTAAAGTGGGGATGGTGTTCCAGTCATTCAATCTGTTTAACAATATGACAGTGTTGGAAAATTGTATGGAGGGCGCAAGAAAAGTTCTGCATGTATCCAAGGAAGAGGCGTTCGACCGTGCGATCAAGCACTTGAAAGAGGTTGGTATGGCACCATACATCAACGCCAGACCGGAGCAGTTATCCGGTGGACAGAAGCAGCGTGTGGCAATCGCCAGAGGACTTTGCATGAATCCGGAAGTGCTGCTGTTTGATGAGCCGACATCCGCACTTGATCCGGAGATGGTTGGTGAAGTATTGAATGTAATGAAAGAGCTTGCAAATTCAGGACTCACGATGTTGATCGTGACACATGAGATGGATTTCGCAAAGAACGTATCGTCGCGTGTGCTGTTCATGGATAAGGGCTATGTCGTGGAGGATGCACCGCCAGAGGAGTTCTTCACAAATCCGAAGAATGATCGAAGCAGAGAGTTCTTAAGCAGATTCATTGCATAACAACCTTGCTTGAAAATGGTTTCAAAAGTGTAGAGTTTGTATTGATTTTCGAAGAAAATTAATATGTAGCATCAGCCCTCGGCGGAGCCGACTATAAATGGGCTGATGTTCCGAAAGAATTGTGAGGGAATAATATGGAAAATTATGTTGTTACTTTTGCAAGAGGCTTTGGTACCGGCGGAAAGGAAATCGCATCGAAGCTTGCGAAGGAGCTTGGTATCCATTGTTACGAAAACCGAATCCTGACACTGGCATCCCAGATGAGTGGACTCGATGAGAAGTTATTTCAGGAGGTCAACGAGAAGGTACGTTCCAATGGCGGTTTCTCCAGCTTCTTAAAAGGTCTGCCGCGGGCAAAAAGCTATATCAGCCGAAACGAGAAATTTGTATCCGATGATAAACTGTTTGAATATCAGAGGCAGATTATTGAGAACTTGGCGGATACGGAGTCGTGTGTCATAGTTGGTAAATGTGCGGATTATATTTTACGGGGAAGACCGAATATTGTAAGCATCTATATAGAGGCACCGCGTGATTTCTGTGTGAAGCGGACGATGGAACATATGGGCGTGACCGAGGATGTTGCGACAGCGACGATCGTGCATACGGATAAGTTCCGTGCCGATTATTACAAGTATTACACACATGGAAATTACTGGACGAATCCGGTCAACTACGATCTGACGATCAACAGTGAGAAGGTCGGAATTGAGGATAGCGTGAAGGTAATCAAGGAGTATATGAAGATCAAAGGAATTATAAAGTAACGTAAACATTTTATATATTTAGGAGGCGTTTATTATGAAATTAAAGGATCTTGGATTAACAAAGCAGGACATCAAGGATAAGGTAAGCAAGTACATGATCGATACATACGAGCGTTTCGATTTCCTGGCAGAGACAGCCGAAGGCATGTATATGTATGATGAAAATGGAACTCCATATCTGGATTTCTATGCAGGTATTGCCGTAAATAATGCAGGAAACAGAAACCCGAAGGTTGTGGCAGCCGTCAAGGATCAGGTTGATGATATCATGCATACATTCAACTATCCATACACAATTCCACAGGCATTGCTGGCTGAGAAGGTATGTACAACAATCGGTATGGACAAAATCTTCTACCAGAACTCTGGTACAGAGGCAAACGAGGCCATGATCAAGATGGCAAGAAAATATGGTATTGAGCATTACGGACCAAACCGTTACCATATCGTAACTGCAAAGATGGGCTTCCACGGCAGAACATTTGGTGCGATGTCCGCAACTGGTCAGCCGGGCAATGGCTGTCAGGTTGGTTTTGGACCGATGACATATGGATTTTCTTATGCGCCATATAATGATCTGCAGGCATTTAAGGATGCCTGTACCGAGAACACGATCGCAATCATGATCGAGCCGGTACAGGGTGAAGGTGGCGTACATCCAGCGACCTATGAGTTTATGACAGGATTGCGTAAGTTCTGTGATGAGAATAATATGTTGCTTTTGATCGATGAGGTACAGACCGGATGGTGCAGAACCGGTCAGCCAATGTGCTACATGAACTATGGAATCAAGCCGGATATCGTTTCTATGGCGAAAGGACTTGGTGGCGGTATGCCGATCGGTGCCATCTGTGCAACTGCTGAGGTTGCAACAGCATTTACACCGGGTTCTCATGGTACAACGTTTGGTGGACATCCAATCAGTTGTGCAGCTGCTTTGGCTGAAGTCAATGAACTCCTTGACCGTGACCTTGCAGGCAATGCGAAGGAAGTTGGAGCATATTTTATGGATAAGTTAAAGAATCTTCCGCATGTGAAGGAAGTCCGTGGCATGGGACTGATGATCGGTGTTGAGTTTGATGATACGATCAGCGGCGTGGATGTGAAACATGGCGCATTTGACAGAAAGCTTCTGATCACAGCCATCGGCGCGCATATCATTCGTTTGGTTCCACCGCTTATTGCAAGCAGAGAAGATTGTGACAAGGCATATGCAATTCTCGAAGAGACAGTGAATGCACTTTCAAAATAAAAATTCATGTGAGGTATCTGTCCTGCTGCGATAAGGCAGCAGGATGGATATTTAATCTTGGAAAGTAAGGTGACTTAGAGTGAAGAATTTTAGCTTTTCTGTGCCACAGGATATCATCGTTGGTGCAGGTTCGATCAGAAAATTAGGTGAATGTGCAACCAAGCTTGGCGGCACACATGCTCTTATTATTTCCGGTCCCCATCTGAACAAGATGGGACTGGTGGATACATGTAAGCAGTCTCTGGCAGATGTTGGAATCCCGGCGGATGCATTTACGGAGACAGAAGGAAATCCTTCGGTGGAGACAGTCGAAAAGGCAACGAAGCTGTACAAGGAATGTGGTGCAGATTTCATTGTGGCATTTGGCGGTGGTTCTCCGATGGATGTGGCAAAGGCAGTTGGCGTTATTGCAAAATACGGCGGAAGCATTACAGAATACGAAGGTGGCGGCAAGGTGCCGGGACCGATCGTTCCGCAGATTGCGATTCCGACGACTGCGGGAACGGGTTCTGAGGTAACTGCATTTTCGGTTATTACCGATCACAGCCGGAATTACAAGCTGACGGTATTCAGCTATGACTTGATTCCAAAGTATGCAATTCTTGACCCGGATCTGATTGCAACGGCACCTGCTTCGGTAGCTGCTGCATGTGGAATGGATGCGTTTATCCATGCATGTGAGTCGTATATTTCGACGGATGCATCTCCATTCTCCGAGGCAATGTCCGAGAAGGCAATGGAACTGATCGGTCGTTCAATTCGTGCTTATGTGGCAAATCGTACGGATGCCGATGCCGCCAGTGATATGTTGGTTGGCTCTCTCTTTGCGGGTATTGCGTTCTCTTGGGCGAGACTTGGCAATGTGCATGCGATGAGCCATCCGGTCAGTGCATATTTCGATGTGCCACATGGGGTAGCAAATGCGATTTTGCTTCCGACGATTCTGGATTACAACAAGCTTGCGGATAAAGGCAAATATAAGAAGATTTATGAATATGTGAGTGAGACACACAGAAGCGATGAGAGCTTCACGCCGGATATGCTGGTGGATGCGATCAGAGCGTTGAATGAGAGCCTTTCGATTCCTGCAAATCTTACAGAAGTAGGAGTGACGGAGGACAAGATCGATGTCATGGCAGATGATGCCATGAAGAGCGGTAACATTATGGTGAACCCACGCCGCTCTACGAAGAGGGATATTGTAGCCCTTTACAAAAAGGCTATGTAATATCAAACCTGTCTACACGGGAAAAGGTTGTCGGTTGTCGGCAGCCTTTTTCTATTGAGGATATTATTTGCAATCCATCCGTTAAATTTTTGTATTTTACATAGATGTATATGCTTCATAGTTCCATTTGCGATGTATTGAATCTAAGAAATTCTAAATGTTCTAAATTTAGTTTTTTAAGTAAATGCGCAAACGCTGCCAATTCGCCATCCGTGGCTCAGTGGCAGCTTGTTTGAACATCGTGTTCAAACATTGCTAGTATACTGATAGAACATTAAGAATTTCTAAGAATCAAACATATGCAAATGAAACTATGAGGCATATGTATCTATGTAAAATGAGAATATTGAAGGATGGATTGCAAATAATATCCCCCTCCCGGCAGCCGGGAGGGGCGGCATGCATGGGCGTAAGCTTGCTGGTAAACGTTCCAGCAGGAACGGTGTCGGCGGCAGAACCAGGGGAAACCGTAACTTCGCCAGTGGAAGGCATGACAGAAGAAACAGTACCGGATGCGACAGGGACGGTAAAAAGGAAATCCAAAAAGCAGACACCGTAACGGCGAAGCTGAAAGGCGATTCCAAATCTCTCCAGACTGGCGATACAAGCAACCTTGCACTGTGGATTGCCCTGCTATTTGCCAGCGGCGGCGCAGCCATTGCTACAACGATTGTCAACAGAAAGAAAAAGTACAACAAATAATTGAATAGCGTTCCCTTGCTCCATCTTCCGAGCAAGACAAAAGCGTCGTAGCAATACGGCGCTTTTTTGTATTTGTATGGGAAAGATAAAAATATTTTCACTGAATATTTTAGCCTTTTCAGGCTATAATTTTCAATAAAATGGAGTGAGCTTTATGGAAATTAAGCGTGATAGTTACCTTGAGCAGTTGATTTCATATCGTTTTGATGGATTAGTGAAAGTAATTACCGGTATCAGGAGATGTGGCAAATCCTATCTTCTTAAAAATATATTTGTTGTAAATTCAGGAGGAAAATAAGTGAGTACAAGATATGTGTTTATTATAGTACATACACCTTTAAATTACTAACGATTCATTCCAGAAATTTACCTTTCGTCCCAGAATTTTACCGTTCATCCCATATGGGTTGACACTGCTTTGCCGGAAATGTTATAAAAAAGGCTAACATGTAATTTCATAGTAAAGGATATTTAATAAAGAAAATTTGGGAGGTAATCTATGAAATTGAAAAAGAAGGTGTATGGAATATTAGCAGCGGTACTGCTGCTGGTGACGGCTGTATTTATCGGAACGCAGGGGCTGGTTTCTGTAAAGGCAGAGACCTTGAAGGTATCCATAAACGGAACTGAATTGCAGAATGGTAAATACTATGAATTTGGAGGAGGCAGAGGAAGCGGAACCATGAGTGAGTGCGACCCGGCTGCTCTACCTTCGGAGTATATATACTATAATGCCGGCATTATAGAAGTATACAATAATGTAAGGATATATTCAAATGGAGCGAGTTCAACAGAAATCCTGAAAATTGAAAACGGAACCCTGACGCTGAAAGGGTCTGGCAGATTCTTTTTGGCAAACAATAGAGATACGGACGCATTGATTGCCGGAACTGCGGATGCATCCATTATAACGAATGAATATACTGGAAATATTGAGCTTAACGGATATGGCGGAACTGCCCTTATAAAAGGACTTTCTCTGGTAGATTTAAAAACCACCGGAGAAATAGCACTTAGTAGTAATGGTGCAACAATGACCGGTGATGCATTCATATCTGCCGGCTCTGTTAAGCTTGAGGCAAGTGATTTTGCCTTCTACCTGTCGGATGGAACGGTGAAGCATATGATAGAGGCAACGGATGCACAAAACGGAAAAATCAGCCTGATAAAGACCAATACTCTTAATTATTTGGATTTAATTAACGGAAATAGTATAAATGCATCGGAAGCTT
>DHJV01000135.1:0-7369 GCA_002404515.1 Lachnospiraceae bacterium UBA4711
AGGAAAGTGAGCGGGAAAACCCACGACGTGGGTGTAGGAAGAGAAAAGCAAGCAGAAAAGCCCACGACGATATACCACAGAGCGAAAGCTATGTGGTGACACTCGAGGTAGAGAAAAGCAGGCAAGAAAAATGACAAAGAAAGTTGTCAAAAGTATTGACAAGGAAACTTGTCATATGCTATATATAGATCGTGCACAATTGACAAGAATAGTTGTCAAGTATAGGGATAGTGAGTATAAGAAATAGTGCAATACAATTATGTAACATGCGTGGCAGAATGGAGTGTGCGATATGGAGATTGAAACTGTAAAAGCGGATAAGAAGCTGAAGATCTGTACGATCAAGGGCAAGCGTGTGGATAGAGAGGATTTCCAGCTGGGTGCCCATGTGGGCGAGGAAGTACCGATTGAGGCATCTGGCGAGAATATAAAAAATGCTGTAGACAAGGCACTTGCAAGCAACGGAAAGGTGTGCGGCATTTATCAGGAGAAGAAACTGGTCGGAATATATGTGTTTGAGCGGATTGAGGACTATTTTATAGAAGCTGGAGAGACAGTAGCTATGGCAGGTGAACGGCGGATGGAGAGTCAGGGAGCTGTCAGGAAATTGAAGGAGATTTTTGAAGATAGCAAAGCGGCGATGAAGCTTATTTTATGGTATCTGCCGGATGCGCTGTCCGACCAGAAAAATAAGATTGAAGACATGATCCGCAACTACATGAAAGGCTGTATGAGTGATGGATTCTGGGCTGGAATCGAGTGGGGCGATGAACTGATATATCGGAAGAATATAGATCCAAAGGAGAAAAAGAAGGTTGCATCCGGATAT
This sequence comes from Lachnospiraceae bacterium UBA4711, assembly GCA_002404515.1. Taxonomy (GTDB): domain Bacteria; phylum Bacillota; class Clostridia; order Lachnospirales; family Lachnospiraceae; genus Coprococcus_C. The sequence goes on from DHJV01000135.1 coordinate 830, forward strand.
CTTCTGGGTGCTGTTGTCGGGTTCGCCGTTGGCTGGATGGCGATGGATAATATTGGAATAGGTATCTGCTATGCAGTGATATTTGGAAATCTGTATGGAAACATGATTTTTGGTGGGGTAAAAAATAAAAAGGTGTGGGAAACCTTTGCGTTTGTGAATCCGAAATATCATGGCGGAGAGGAGAATCACGATGCCACTGAATAATCATTTGAAGGAATACCGGGCGAAGCTTGGAGTCAATCAACAGGAGATGGGAGCTATGGTGCAGACATCGCGCCAGACAATCAGTCAGATTGAGCGTGGCGATTATTCACCGTCTGTTACATTGGCGTTGAAGCTTGCCAAAGCATGCGGCGTGACAGTGGAAGATATCTTTGAATATACGGAGGGTGCGGAAGATGAGTAAAGATAAGAAATCAAATCTGGTATGCCTGATCTTGTGTATTGTCACATTTATCTTTACATTTTTGTTCAAGACAGATATTATGGGATTTGTATATGTATGTATTATCCTGCTTGTAAACAATGTAAGCTACATGATGCGTGCAGCGAAGCTGGAACGTCATAGGTAGCAATGCCAATGCAGGCTGGTTACGCAAGACTTGGAGAGATTATGCTGGCATTGGAGAAAACATATGCTTACGAAGAAAATAACGGAAGCAGGGTAAAATTTGAAGATGGAGGAAACGAATATGGGAATGAATTCAATTGATGCAGAGGATGATCAGTTTGCATATCGTTATGATACGCAGTTGTTGATCAACCGGAGAGATAAGGATTTAGATGAGGATGAGATCGCAGATTACATCACGGATCATATCGAGGGAAACAGCTTGATCGCGGCTGGTGATGAGGATCTGGTGAAGATCCATTTTCATACGAATGAGCCTTGGAAGGTGCTGGAATATTGCAACACAGTTGGCGAGATCTACGATATTGTTGTGGAGGATATGATTCGTCAGTCAGCAGGCTTGCAGGGATAAGGTGGACATTCATAAAGATATGGAATCAATGCTGTATCGCATGGATGTTGATAGGAGAAAACAATGACAGGAAAACTGAAGATATGTAATTTCGGCAAGAACATGTTGCAGATATTTTATGTGACAACGTTGCTTGCAGCCATCTATCTGATCCTCGGTTTTTGCGGATTCTATGAGAAATGGTTTGCAAATGGCCCGGCAGGAATTACCGTAGAGAAAAAATATTGGCTGATTCGTCTGTGCATCATCTTCCTGATTGAGATTACGATATTCTGGATCGGAATGATCTGTGTGTATCTGACATCACAGCAGTTGGGAATCCGCTGGCGCGTGCTGGGACTTATATGTGGCTGGATTCCGATTGCGCATCTGGTGATGCTGCATATCATTATCCGGACGGTAAGACGGGAAGTGAAGTTCGAGAAGCTTCGCGCGAAGCGAAATGCAGCGCGGGCAGACGAGCAGATCTGTAAGACAAAATATCCGATTCTTATGGTGCATGGCGTGTTCTTCCGGGATTTTGAACACCTTAATTACTGGGGCAGAATACCGGCGGAGCTGGAGAAAAATGGTGCGAAGATCTATTATGGCAACCATAACAGCGCCGCGGCTGTGCGGGACAGTGCGAAGGAATTAGAGGCTCGTATCAGGCAGATTGCCCGGGAAACCGGTTGCGAGAAGGTAAATGTGATCGCCCATTCAAAAGGTGGACTTGACACGAGAGCTGCGATTGCACTTACCTCGGCAGGAGATTATATTGCATCACTTACAACGATCAATACGCCACACAGGGGCTGTGAATTTGCGGATTATTTATTAGAGAATATCCCGGAGACACAGCAAAAGGCGATTGAAAAAGCGTACAATGCAGGGGCAGAAAAGCTTGGAGATACGAACCCCGATTTCATGGCAGCTGTGCATGATCTCACTTCTTCGAACTGTGTAAGCTTCAATGAAGAGGTGAAAGATGCACTGGGAATCTATTACCAGTCTTTTGGCTCGAAATTGAATCGCCCATCATCCGGACGATTTCCACTCAATCTGTCTTATCTGCTTGTAAAGCGGTTTGACGGTCCAAATGACGGATTGGTTGGAGAGAAGTCCTTTACGTGGGGCGAAGATTACCAGTTTCTGACAGTAAAGGGCAAACGGGGAATCTCACACGGCGATGTGATCGACTTGAATCGCGAGGATATTCCGGGATTTGATGTGCGCGAATTTTATGTGCAGCTTGTATGCAAGCTTAAAGAACGAGGGTTGTAGAAACGGGAGAAAACGTCTGTTTTTAACTTTGGCCCCGTTGGGGACGAAGTTAGTTAAGGAAAAAGAATATGGAATATAAAAATTCGGCGCCAGTGGAGTCGAATTTTTTTGTGTGGAGAAATTTGTACATTTTTATATTGGAAAATTTTATGGTATATTCATAAAAAATAGAACTTCGGGCCCAGCGGGCCAAAAGTTAGTATAGGAGGAACGTATGGAAGAAATGACGAAAGAAGAAATGCAAAGATTTTTGAATCGTGAGGCAGAACAAGGAAGTACAGAGTATGAGGCTCTTAAGGCGTTGGTGGATATTCTTGGAATTTCATTTCCCAAATTAGGAAGTAACATAAGGGGGATGCTGTAGTGGAAGCAAAGAAGAGGGAAAAAACATTAGTAGAATTATTTGAAGATATGCGAAACCAATTTTATAATACACATGGTAAATTGTATTCATCACAGGAAGCTGCATTTTTGACAGAAATCATAAAAATATTGGTAAAATTACCAAAAAATGAAAGGGAAAGCGTTGAAAAGGTATTTTTGAATGATAACGCAAATAAAAGTGAAGGTGAAAAGGTAATTAAGGATTTTCTATTGCTATCAATAGATGAATAGAAAAAATGTGTAAAATAAGGAGATTTGAATTGGTGAATGATAAGATTATAGAAAAATTTCCAATTAAGTTACAAATACAGTTTCAACAACTGGTGTCCTTGGGCTACAGTGGGTGGTCGAGTGAGTGGCAGCAGTTGGCAAAAGAAATTATTATGCAGATGAATGATGAAAGAGACAAGGGAAATATAACGGATGATGAGTGGAAATATATTCATACGACTTATTTGTATGATGTAGGTAATATAGGTGTGAATGGATATCGTTTCTTTAATTTTGTCTTGTTAGAAGAATTGCAGTAGGTTTGTAAAACAATGAGGAAACATAAATTAGACTCCATTGGAGACGAATTAAGCAAAGGAGAAAAAATGGTTACATTAAGCTTTGTATTTAATGATGAAAAGGTGAAAGTATCTAGTCAAACAAGGGATGAGCTTCTGGAGCCTATGCGTGAACATGCAAAGAAATATGGAATAACTGAGACAGGGTATGGCGTGTTCTCTATGGATGGTGAATATGCACTGGGAGCAATTGGTAGGTATGCAGTTCATATGTCAGAAGAATTTATGAGTTGTTTTGATGAGATATTATTGGATGTGAATGGAAATATTGAAGATTGCAAACAAGAACTAATAAAGGCAAGAGCGACAATACGAGTATGAATAGAGAAGGTGATTTGTATAAAGGATGATTTTGCACTAGACGAAGAAACAATAAGAAAAATCGTAGTAGAGATAAAGGATTCTGTTAGCCAGCTAATGGGAGATAATGTTGAAAGTATCATTTTATTTGGTTCATGTGCGCGTGGAGATTATGATAAGGATTCAGATATTGACATCGCGATTCTTACAAAAACAGGAAGAGAGGAAAATGCAATATACAGAATGGGACTTGCTGAAATAGCCACAGATATTGCAATGGAATATTTTGCCGTCGTTAATTTCTTATGTATTCCATACAGGGAATATATCGAGAAAAAAAGCTGGTATGCACTGTATAAAAATATATCGAGGGAAGGAATTGTTATATGATAGATAAAGAGACAGTAGGAGGAAAAAATATTGTATGATACTCAGTCGCACTTGCTGGCAAAAAGAGCAAGACAAGAATTACAGGATTCAGGAACGACAACCGTGATATGCGAGAAATGTAAAGAAAGCCCAAGAATCATTATAACACCACGAGGCGAACGGACAATTGTGACCTGCAAATGTGGGTTTGTGTATGACGCAGAGATAAATCTATAATAAAGTTGAAAGGAGTTTTTATGGTATATATTGATATTGTTCAAGATGGCTCATTTATCATATTCGCGTATATATACGATGCTTTACAATGGTGAGGCGCTCCCTTTACATACGGTTGCCGCATGGGGATAAAAAGAAAGGGTATGTTATCGACAGAAGAATAGCAAAAAGTAAAGGGGAACGATTTTTCGTTCCCCTTTACTTTTTCTTACCGATCTGCAATCGGTGTATATGCCCGGTTCTCCGCAATCGACTTGTAAGCCGGACGGATGATCTTGTTGACGTTGATCAGCTCCTCGATACGGTGTGCGCTCCAGCCGGCGATACGGGCAACGGCGAACATCGGTGTAAAGAGTTCTTCCGGCAGACCAAGCATGGTGTAGACGAAGCCGCTGTAGAAATCGACATTCGGGCTGACACCCTTGTAGATCTTACGTTTGTCTGCGATGACTTCCTTCGCGATCTCGGCAACATCCATATAAAGCTTGTATTCTTTCTCCTTGTGCTTTTCTTCGGACAGTTTCCCGACGAAGGACTGGAAGATATTCGCACGTGGATCGGAGATCGAGTAAACCGCATGTCCCATTCCGTAGATCAGTCCGGAACGGTCGAATGCTTTCTTGTCCAGAATATCACACAGATACTGGCGGATCTCATCCTTGTCATTCCAATCATGGACATGTGCCTTTAGGTCATCAAACATCCGTTTTACCTTGACATTGGCGCCGCCGTGCTTTGGCCCCTTCAAAGAGCAGAGAGACGCAGCAACCGAAGAGTAGGTATCTGTACCGGAGGAAGTAACAACGTGCGTCGTAAATGTGGAGTTGTTACCACCGCCATGCTCAGCATGGAGCACAAGTGCCAGGTCGAGTACCTTTGCCTCGGTGTCTGTATAGGATTTATCCTGACGCAGGAGTCGCAGGATATTCTCGGCGGTAGAAAGCTCCGGCTTTGGCTGGTGGATGTAAAGTCCCTTTCCGAGATCGTAATGGCGGTATGCCAGATACGAGTACACAGCAAGTGCCGGGAAGTTTGCAATCAACTCAATGCTCTGACGAAGAACATTCGGGATGCTGATATCCAACGTGTTTGTATCGTAAGAACTAAGAGCCAGGATATTTTTCGCAAGCGCATTCATGATATCCGGTGTTGGAGTCTTTAAGATAATGTCTCTTGCAAAATGATGTGGCAGCTTCCGGTAAGAACCAAGCAGTGTGTTGAAATCTGCAAGTTCCTTTTTGTTTGGCAGTTCGCCGAAGAGCAGGAGATAGACCGTTTCCTCAAATCCAAACCGTTTCTCAGAGGTAAATCCTTTTACCAGATCGTAGATGTTGATACCGCGGTAGTAGAGCTGTCCATCAATCGGAACGGTGACACCATTTACCTCCTCAGAGGAGATGATAGTCGAGATTTCGGTCAGTCCGGTCAGGACACCTTTACCATCTAAGTCACGAAGTCCGCGCTTTACCTGATATTTTGTATACAATTCGGGATCAATCACATCGTGTCCTTCACATAATTTGGCGAGACGCTCAAATTCCGGTGTGACTGCTGAAAATTCCTGTTGATTCATGTATTCACTTCCTTACTTGATATTCTTTATGATGCATTGCAGACGCTGTAACTATAGAAGCGGTACAAAGCAATAAGTATATGCCGATAGATAATGACACAGTCTGATAATTGCACATACATGATATATGAGCATTTTATCACGATTTTGTGATAACATATATTAGCATACTATAATTTCTAAATTTTGGCAAACCATTTCCCGTGAACAAATTGTGAACAATATACAAAAAATGTAAATTGAATATAAAATACATTGAATAATACGGCAAAATAGGACGGAAACAGAGATTTTTCTGAAAAATTTGGAAAAATCGAGAAAAGTTATTGAAAATTTTTATTAGGTATATTAGAATGACATAGATACTGAATGTATTTAATTTCGAACGTATATGTTATTTTAGGAGGATAATTATGGAAGCAAGTGATTTCAGAAATGGTGTGACTTTTGTATGTGATGGTCAGCCTTGTCAGGTAATAGAGTTTCAGCATGTAAAGCCAGGTAAGGGTGCTGCGTTCGTTCGTACAAAGTATAAGAATATTATTACAGGTGCAATCAGAGAGACAAGTTTTAACCCTACAGCAAAGTTCGATTCTGCATACATCGAGCGTAAGGATATGGACTACTCTTACAGAGATGGTAACCTGTATTACTTCATGGATCAGGAGACATTTGAGATGATTCCTGTTGATGAGAGCGTTGTTGGTGACGCTATGAAGTTTGTCAAGGAAGGTATGACATGTAAGATCTCTATCTACGAAGGAAATGTATTTGCAGTAGAAGGTCCGGATTTCGTAGAGCTTGAGATTACAGAGTGTGAGCCAGGTGTGGCAGGAAATACAGCTACAAACGCTACAAAGCC
>DHJV01000135.1:7484-7648 GCA_002404515.1 Lachnospiraceae bacterium UBA4711
ATCAAGATTGATACACGTACAGGAAAGTATCTTTCAAGAGCAAAGTAATTTGAAAATTACAAATAAAATCAGAATGATAAAAGGCACGTTCCGTTTTGGAACGTGCCTTTTATGCAATAGGCCGTCATGCAGAAATTGTGTTTGCACAAATTTCTATATGACGG
>DHJV01000135.1:7677-10086 GCA_002404515.1 Lachnospiraceae bacterium UBA4711
CAATGTTCATCGAGCCGACAGGCAAGATGATTCCAGATAAAATCTACAATTTCAATCATATATTTCCGCATCCCGCATATATATATGGTAGGGGTGAATGCTGTGAAAAATGAAATCTTGAAATTACTCCCCCCATGTATTCGGTACATAATCAATCAGATTGACATAGATTATAACTCCCTGATAGAGCTTCGGTTCCGGATCTGCGAGCCGTTGATACTGGTCTTTACGCAGGGAGAATATTTTGTGCAGAATTGTGGGGGACTGACACTCGATCGAAAAAAAGCATATCGTGTGACAGCGGATGATATCCGGGGGATTATCGACGCTGTGACCGATTACTCGTTGTATGCATATGAGGATGAAGTGAGACAGGGGTTTGTGACAGTGTGTGGCGGGCATCGCGTGGGCGTTGCCGGTCAGGTTGTATTGGAGCATGGGAGAGTAAAAAACGTGAAACATATATCGTTTATCAATATTCGGGTATCCCATCAGATCAAGGGTTGTGCGGCTTGCCTGCTGCCATATGTGATCAAGGATGGCAGGCTGCTGCACACGCTCATCATATCGCCGCCGGGCTGTGGAAAGACGACGATCCTGCGGGATCTGGTGCGGCTGATATCGGATGGGAACAGTTATTGCAGAGGAATGAATGTCGGCGTGGTAGATGAGCGCTCGGAGCTTGCCGCCTGCTATATGGGGATTCCGCAAAATGATGTCGGGCTTCGCACGGATATCTTAGATGGGTGTCCGAAGGCGGAGGGAATGCTGATGCTGCTTCGGTCGATGAGCCCGAAGGTGATTGCGGTGGATGAGATTGGCAGCAGGGAGGATATCGACGCGATCTCGTATGTGATCAATTGTGGCTGCGGGATTCTGGCAACGATCCACGGAGATTCAATCGATGATATCCGCACGCGTCCGGTGCTTCGGAAGCTGGTTGAGGAGAAGGTGTTTGAGCGCTATATCGTACTTGGACGAAGTGCAGGGATCGGAACGGTGGAGTCGATTTTTGACGAGAGGGGAAATGAGCTATACATTGGTTCACTGTCGGTTGCAAACTGATTGGAATCACCTGTGTGCTTGGTGGGTGTGTGACAATGGGAATCCTGCGCGCGATGGCGATCCGCCGTCGCGTGAAGGAAATGCAGGAATACGCCCGTGTGCTTTCGGTTGTCACAGCCGAACTTCGGTATCGGAGAGATATTCTGGCACAGGTATTTGCCCGTGTTGCGAAAAAATGCCGCCAGCCATATGCATCGTGGTTGTCTGAACTTGCACAGGCGCTCACGGAAGCACAGCAGGGACAGGCATATTCCTGCACCGAAGTGGCTGCCGATTTTGATCAGATCTGGATGGAACATGCAGATAAGCTATATGGGAGTTCCGGTCTAAAACAAGAGGATATGGAATATATATATAACCTGGGACAGACCATCGGATATCTGGATGTACAGGCACAGGAGGAAGGACTGGCATTGCTGCAGGCAGATCTGGGACGGCATATCCGGGAGCTGGAGGCAGAATCCAAAGACCGCATGCGGTTGTCGTTCGTGGTGGGAAGTGTTGCAGGTGTGTTATTGATTATAATCTTGATTTAGCAGATGCAGGGGATTGAAAATGACGATTCAGTTGATCTTTAAAATTGCAGCCGTTGGAATTGTCGTGGCACTCATCAATCAGGTATTAAAGCATTCCGGCAGGGACGATCAGGCATATCTGGTGAGTCTCGCAGGTCTGATCATCGTACTGACATGGATCATTCCCTATGTCAATCAACTGTTTCAGGATATCAACACATTGTTTGGATTTTAAGGGGGCTGAGTATGAATCTGGGAGTGACGATGGTATTTGCAATCGTGGCGGTGATTTTGGCATTGTCCCTGAAATCCAAGAATCCGGAGTACAGCACATTTATCAGTGTGGCAGTATGCCTTGTGCTGCTGTTTATCTGCGTGTCGCGGATGCGCGTGATGCTTTCCGGTATTGAAGCCTTGACGGACAGAATCCGGATGGACAGCACCTATCTGGTCATATTGCTCAAGCTGATCGGAATCGCTTATATCTGTGAGTTTGCGGCGAGCATCAGCAAGGATGCCGGATACAGTGCGGTTGCATCCCAGATCGAGCTGCTTGGAAAGCTTACGATGCTGGTCGTGTCGCTTCCGGTTTTTATGCAGGTCGTGCAGACGGTGTTGTCGTTGATCGATTGATGGATGGAGGAAACCGCCGAATGAATCAGCGAACCACACATACAACTACATATTTCACTTGCAGATGGCTGGTAATATTACTGGCCATTTTCTTTTTTGCGGATATCTGTGTACTGTCTGCACGGGCACAGGAACTGACCGAAGCCACACAAGAACAGAGTGGACAGGCAGTCACGACAGAAGCCACGCAGGAGCA
>DHJV01000135.1:10146-11085 GCA_002404515.1 Lachnospiraceae bacterium UBA4711
ACGCAGGAGCAGAGTGGACAGGCAGCCACGACAGAAGCCACGCAGGAAGCAGATGATTCGCAGACAACTACCTCAATCTATAATTCTATCTTTGACGAGCTGAATCTGGATGAGGTAGAACGCGCGTTGCAGCAACAGGGTATTCAGACGGCTATGCCAATTACGGAGATGGTAAAAAAACAGGTGGAGGGCGACAATAAGTCGGTGTTATCGGCATTACTTGCAACAATCAGCAGCGTATTCTTCGGCGAGCTGTCGCAGAACAAAGGACTGCTCTTGGAATTGGTCGGTATCGTCCTGATCGGAAGTATCTTTGTGAATCTGTCGAATTCCTTTGCAGGAGGATTTATCAGTGAAAATGGATTCTATATTACTTATATGCTGATGACGTCGTTGCTGCTTACCTCCTTTTCGATGGCATATTCGATCACGCTTGCCGCACTCGACAAAGTGCTGGTTGCGGTGCGGCTGTTAGTTCCGGCATTTCTGCTCGTGCTGCAGTTTATCGGACATGCGACGACGGCCGGAGGTACTTACAATCTGGTTTTGATCGGAATCTGGCTGATACAGGCAGTGATTATCCGGCTGGTGCTGCCGCTCATTGAATTCTATGTGATTGTGTCACTTGTGAACAACCTGCAAAAAGAGGACAGCTTCTCGAAGTTGTGTGAGCTTGTACAGAGCCTGATCAAATGGATTTTGCGGACGATCATTGTCGTTGTGATTGGGTTAAATGTGATCAAGGGCTTGCTGGAGCCGCAGATGGACATCCTTGGGAAAACGGCGGTGAACCGTGCACTGACCGCGATTCCGGGGAGCGTGGTATCAGTGCTTGCAGGTACTTATCTTGCCTGTGGCATGATCGTAAAAAACAGTATCGGTATCGCTGGGATTCTGATTTTGTCCGGCATCTGTCTGATCCCGATCATTAAGCTTTTT
>DHJV01000135.1:11093-27321 GCA_002404515.1 Lachnospiraceae bacterium UBA4711
ACCATGTTTACAGTGCGGATCACGACAGCGCTGATCCAGCCGATGGGCGATAAGCGGTATGTGGATGGGACAACAGCTCTGGCAAATGGAATCGGCATGCTGATGCAGGCACTGGCAAGTGCACTTGTTTTATTTATCATAACCCTCGCAATCATGTCGGGGGCAACGAACGGAAGTGGAGGGTAGCTATGCTTTTTGGATGGATGAAAAGTCTGATCTTTTATCTGTTACTTGCAACGATCGTGACGCATATGGCACCGTCCAATCAATATAAACAATATATCCGATATTTTATCGGACTGGTTGTGATCGTGCTGCTCGCAAGTCCACTCAAATTCCTGTTTGAATTTGGAAGCGGAGATCTGCAGGAGCTGTTGCAGCAGATCGAGCATGTGGAAGATCAGGAGTCTGTCGCAGGTGTCGGCGGAAGCATTACCGATTACTATGGTATGGGAGTCCGGGAGGGCATCAAAAAAGAGCTTGGCAGTTATCCGGTGGAGGATGTTGCAATCATTACAGATACCGATGGAGCGTTGTTACAATGTACGATTTATATAAACGAAGCAAAGGCAACAGCAGAGATGGAAAAAGAAATAAAAAAATACATTTCGGATGTCTATAATCTGGAGGATGCTCGTATATATGTAGTAAGACGGTGAGAATATGGAGTGGAAATTTAAGAAAAATGAAAAATGGAACAAGGTAATTCTGGTTGTGTTGTGCGGGATTTTGCTGCTTGTGATCGTGATGCCACAGAAAACCGTGCAGACCGTGACGGGGCAGACAGGTTCTTCGTCCGATACAACTGCTTCGTATGAGGAACGGCTGCGGGCACTGCTTGCGGATACCTACGGTGCGGACATGGTGGATGTTTTGATCTATGCAGGGGATCGCACGCAGACATATTATGGTTCTGGAGGAACGCAGACGATCACGGGTGTGTTAATCACGATAAAAAAAGAAGCGGTCACAGGAACTACGATTGCGGATATTACCTTGGCGGTATGCGCGCTCTTTGATCTGCCGGCACATAAGGTGGCGGTTTTGGTAAAAAATTAGGGAGGTTTTTATGAAGAAAAAAACCATGAAACGAAACCAGATTATTATCGGGGCACTCACAGTGCTGCTTGGCGTGGCAGGCTACATAAATTTCTCCGGCAATAAACTGGATCTGGCGCCGGGAGAGCTGGAACCGACCGAATCCGCCTTTGCGGAGGAACAGACGGTGACAGATGCAAAGCCAGCGGAGATCGTATCCGGGGAGCTGACAGTTTCAGATCTGTCAGAGGATGAGTATATCGAGCTGAATTCGGATGAAGAAAAAATCGGGGAAGCGGTGCTGACCTCGGCGAATGCAGCAAATAATTTCGTGTCGATCAAATTAAACCGTGAGCAGAGCCGCAGCCAGAACAAGGAGACATTGCTTGAGATCATCAACGGGGATGGTATGGATGCACAGGCAGTACAGGCAGCCACGGATGCGTATGTGAAGCTGACTGAGGATGCGGAGAAAGAACAGGAAGCAGAGTCGATCCTTGCGGCAAAGGGCTTTGGAGAAGCAATCGTGTCGATTGGCGATTCGGGGGTTGATGTGATCTTAAACTGTACCGACCTGCCGGATGAGAAACGGGCACAGGTCGAGGATGTCGTGACAAGAAAGACCGGATGTACGGTGGATGCCATTGTTATTACGCTGGCACAGTAGTAAAAATGTAGAAATCAGCAGAAAGCCTTGCACAGTTGCAAGGCTTTTTAGTTGCATAATATGCATAAATTGGGTATAATATTTTACATATGCAATGAAATAAAATCAGGAAGGATAAGATAAGGAGGCAATTATGAGTGATATGATAAATGAAGAAGAAAAAATCGGTAAAATCAGTATAGCAGACGGCGTGGTGGCATCCATCGCGGGGATTGCAGCCATCGAGGTAGAGGGCGTTTCCAAGCTGACTGGAAATATCTCAAAAGAGCTTGTTGCAAAGCTTGGTAAGAAGAATCTTGCCAACGGTGTAAAGGTAGAGATCACAGACGGCAATGTAGTCGTAGACGTTTCACTGGAAGTCGAATATGGTACAAGCATCAAGAAGGTATCCGAGGGCGTGCAGGAGAAGGTAAAGCAGGCAATCGAGAATATGACCGGACTGCATGTCCGCGTGGTAAATGTTGTCGTATCCGGCATCAAGATGAATAAAGAGTAAGGCGGTTTATTATGACAAGACGAAGCATACGAGAAAATATTTTTCTGATCGTATTTAAGGCAGAATTCAACAATCAGGAAGAGATGGAAGAACAGATCCGTTATTCGATCAGCAAGATCGAAGAACCGGAGGAAGATCCGGAGGATGTTGCGATAACAGAAACGGGAAAGGTAAAAGAGGAGGATCTTGCCTACATTGCAGACAAGTCCCACAAGGTTCTTTCCATGCTTCCGGCACTTGATGAGAAGATCAGCGAGATCTCCGATGGCTGGCAGATCGGCAGACTGGGCAAGCCGGAGCTTGCGATTCTGCGTCTGGCACTCTACGAGATGCTCTATGATGAGGAAGTTCCATTCCGCGTAGCGATCAATGAGGCGGTAGAGCTGGCAAAGAAATACTGTAACCCGGATGCAAGTGGGTTTATCAATGCAGTATTGGCAAAGGTTGAGGAACCATGAGAGTAGAAAATGGAAAGAAAGTATTTTCTGTCCGGGAAGTCAATTCGTATATTGGCAATATAATAAAAAATGATTATCTGTTAAAAAACATCTGTTTTGAGGGTGAGGTGTCAAGCTTCAGCAAAGGTCCGACCGGGCATCTGTATATCACGCTCAAGGATTGTACGGCACCGGGCGATCTGCCGGAAGGTGCACCGTATAACGGAATCCTGCGTGTAAATGTATGGAAAAGTGTTGCGGCAAAGCTCAATCTGACGACGGTGAAGCAGGGCGATATCCTGATTGTGAAGGGAAGCTGTTCCACCTATGATGCAAAAAGCGAGTACAGCGTGAATGCTGTGTCTGTACAGCGGCGCGAAGAACGCGGCTGGCATGGAGAAGCTTATGCAGAGCTGAAACGCAGACTGGGACAGGAGGGTATCTTTGACACGGCAATCAAAAAGCCGATTCCGAAATATCCACGGGCAGTTGGCGTCGTGATTTCCATAGGCACGAATGCGTATAAGGATATCATGAGTGTTTCACACCGGCGGAATCCCTATGTGCAGATGATTGTCTGTGATGCGCGGGCGCAAGGTGAGAATGCGCGCGAACTGATCGTACAGGGTATCCGCAGACTTGACAGAATGGGCGTGGATACGATCATTATTGGACGAGGCGGTGGATCAAGGGAAGATCTGGAAGTCTTTGACGATGAGGCAGTTGTCCGTGCAATCTACGAAGCGAAGACGCCGATCATATCCGGAACCGGACATGAGGGTGATACATCGCTGGCGGATGATGCGGCAGATCTGCGTGTGGAGACACCGACGGCGGCAGCAACGGCAGCGGTGCCGTTGATCGACGATATTTTACGGACAATCGAGCTTCAACTGCGGGCGATGAATCATCACGTGGCAAATAAAAAACAGAATTATCAGACGCGTCTGGATTCCTGCGAGCGGGAACTGCGGCTTCGGATGCAGGGGCGTCTGCAGGAGAAAGAGACAAAGCTGCAGATGTATATGCAGCAGCTGGCGTCACTGAATCCGAGAGCAAAGCTCGAAAAACAGCAGGAAAAGCTGAAGCAAAGCAGAGAACGTCTTGCAAACCGGATGCAGCTTCGGTACAGAGAATATGAACATCAACTGCATCTGCTGTTAACAAGACTGCATGGCAATGCACCGACAGCCAAGCTGGTCGGTGGATTTGGATATCTTGAATCCCAGGGAAAGCCTGTGATGTCAGCGGGACAGATGCAGGCAGGTGATCCGCTTCATGTTACCCTGCATGACGGCAGGATTCATGCGACGGTCGTTTCTGTGAAAACAGATACAAATGGTGTACAAGGAGAATAAAACAACATGGCAGAGAAAAAGAAGGAATTAAACATAGAGGAAGCGTTTGCCAGACTGGAAGAGATCAACAAGCTTCTGGAAAATCCGGATACAAATCTGAAGGACTCCATGACATTATATGCAGAGGGCGTGGAGCTTGCAAATGCCTGCAAGGAAGAACTCGCAGGCGTGGAAAAGGAGATAAAGATATTAGATGAAGTATGATGCCAAGGCAATTGAAGAGATGATAGAAGCATATCTGCCGGAGGAGACCGGACATCAGAAGACTGTGCTGGCTGCGATGAATTATGCAATTAAGGCAGGCGGCAAACGACTGCGTCCGATGATGCTCCGTCTGTGTTATGAAATGTTTGCAAAGGAGCCGCAGGAGACACTTGTGCGTCCATTTATGGCGGCAATGGAGATGATCCATACATATTCCCTTGTACATGATGATCTTCCTGCGATGGACAATGATGCGCTGCGCCGGGGACTTCCGACGGTACATGTCAAGTTTGGTGAGGATATGGCAATCTTAGCCGGAGATGCACTGCTCAATTTTGCATTTGAGACGGCGTGTCAGGGATTCGCAGTGAAGCCGGGCGATGCCAATGTGGAGAAGGCATTTGCGGTGCTTGCAAAAAAGGCTGGTATTTATGGCATGGTCGGCGGACAGGTGCTCGATGTGGAGCGTGCCGGACTGCCGATGGATGAAGACCAGCTTGCGTTTATCTATGAGAATAAGACAGGCGCACTGATCGCGGCGGCATGTATGTGTGGCGCGTATCTTGCTGGTGCGGAGGACGCGGTTGTTGCACAGTTAGAGGAGGCTGCGTATGCAGTCGGGTTTGCTTTTCAGGTACAGGATGATATCTTAGATCTGGTCGGGGACGAGCAGCTGCTTGGCAAACCATTACATTCAGATGATAAAAACCATAAGGTGACCTATGTGACATTGCACGGAATAGATGCTGCAAAGCAGTACGTGGAAGAAATGTCCGAGAAGGCAATCCGTATATTGGAGAATATAAAAGCGTGGGATGAGGGGGCAAAAGCGGATATGATCGCGCTTGTCAAAAGCTTGATCAACCGGGACCATTAACCTGATCGCATAAGCATATTTATGACAGGTAAAGGCAATGCATATGTTAGAGAAGATAACAAAAGAAAACGATATTAAGCAGATAGATAAACAGGATTATCCGGCACTGGCAGCGGAGATCCGGGACTTTTTGATTGAGAAGGTGAGTGTACACGGCGGGCATCTGGCGTCTAATCTTGGTACGGTGGAGCTTACGATGGCACTGCATGCAGTGATGAATTTCCCGGAAGATAAGCTGATCTTTGATGTCGGACATCAATCCTATACGCATAAGATCCTGACCGGAAGAAAGGATGCGTTTGATACGCTGCGGCAGTATGATGGTTTAAGCGGATTCCCGAAACGTAATGAGAGTCCGTGCGATGCGTTTGATACCGGACACAGCTCGACCGGTATCTCGGCGGCGATGGGGTATTCGATTGCCAGAGATCTGCGAGGCGGCGATGAGAAGGTCGCTGTTGTGATCGGTGACGGCTCGCTGACCGGTGGTATGGCGTATGAAGCGTTAAATGGACTTGCGCAGTTGAAAACCGGATGTGTCGTTGTCATCAACGACAACAATATGTCAATCGGGAAAAACGTTGGCGGTCTGTCCAAGTATCTGAATGAGATTCGGCTTGGAAATGCATATAATGAATTAAAAACCGGCGTGGAGAGCAGCCTGATGGGGTCTAAGACCGGAAAGAAGATTGCGAAGGTACTGAAGCGGTCAAAGGACAATATCAAACAGTTTTTTGTACCGGGCATGTTTTTTGAGGAGCTTGGAATCACGTATGTCGGACCGATTGACGGACATGATATCAATCAGATGATCACGGCGTTCCAGCATGCATTCCGGCTGGATAAACCGATCATTATCCATGTGAAGACAAAAAAGGGAAAAGGCTATGGCTATGCGGAGCGGCATCCGGATTATTTTCATGGGATTGCGCCGTTTGACCGGGTATCCGGCAAGGTGCTTGCCGCGAAAAAGACAAGCTGTTACACTGATGTTTTTGCGAAGAAGATGGTGAAGCTTGGAGAGGCACATGAGGATGTCGTAGCGATTACGGCTGCGATGGCGCAGGGAACCGGACTGGTACGATTTGAAGAGGCGTACCCGAAACGGTTTTTCGATGTGGGAATTGCAGAACAGCATGCGGTGACATTTGCCGCAGGTATGGCAGCCGCAGGTATGGTGCCCGTGGTGGCAATCTATTCTTCATTTCTGCAGCGTTCGTATGACCAGATTCTGCATGATGTGTGCTTACAGAAGCTGCATGTGATTTTTGCAATTGATCGTGCCGGACTGGTCGGACAGGATGGAGAGACGCATCAGGGCATTTATGATCTGGCGTATCTGTCACATATGCCGCATATGACCGTGCTGGCTCCAAAGAACCGGTATGAGTTAGAGGCAATGCTTGACTATGCCTATTCGTATGACGGACCTATCGCAATCCGGTATCCAAGAGGCAGTGCCTATAAGGGGCATGCGGATATCCAGACACCGATCGTCTATGGAAAGAGTGAAGTGATACAGGAAGCATCTGGCGTGGCGGTGTTCTCCTGTGGACATATGATGGAGGAAGCAGACCGCCTTGTGGAACGGTTAGAGGCGGAGCAGATTCCTGTGACACTGGTCAATGTGCGGTTCCAGTCGATGCTCGATACGGAGCTTCTGAACCGGTTGATGAAGACGCACACGGTCTTTGTAACATTGGAGGATACGATCGTGCAGGGTGGATATGGCGAGAAACTGCATGCGTATCTGGCAGAGAAAAACAGCCCGGAGCAGTATTCATTTATCAGCGGGGCGATTCCGCTTGCGAGTGTGCCACAGGGCACAATCCCGGAGCTGAGACACCATATGCAGATCGATGCAGAGGGACTGGCAGAAAAGATTGTACCGTGTTATAAGAAGCATTTGAATTAGAGATATAGAGGAAAAACAATGGAAAAGCAGAAGAAACAGCGGCTGGATGTGCTGCTTGTCGAGAAGGGACTGGCGCCGTCTCGGGAGAAAGCGAAAGCAATCATCATGGCGGGAATTGTATATGTAGATGGCAACAAAGAAGATAAAGCTGGAACGACATTTCCAGAGAACGCGGCAATCGAGGTAAAGGGGAAAACTCTGCCGTATGTAAGCCGCGGCGGTCTGAAGCTGGAAAAGGCAATGCAGAAATTTCCGATTAAATTGTCTGGTAAAGTCTGCATGGATGTTGGTTCTTCGACTGGCGGATTCACAGACTGTATGCTGCAGAATGGGGCAACAAAAGTCTACGCAATCGACGTCGGGCATGGACAGCTTGCGTGGAAGCTTCGCAATGACGAGCGTGTAGTCTGCATGGAAAAAACGAATATCCGTTATGTTGTGCCGGAGGATATCGATGAATTGGCAGCATTTTCTTCGATTGATGTGTCGTTTATCTCGCTGACAAAAGTTCTGCTTCCGGTGAAGAACCTTCTGACGGAGGATGGACAGGTGGTCTGTCTGATCAAGCCGCAGTTTGAAGCCGGACGGGAAAAGGTAGGAAAAAAGGGCGTTGTGCGTGACCGTGCCGTTCATGAAGAGGTGATCCGTATGGTGATGGACTATGCAGCCTCAATCGATTTTTATCCGCTGGCACTGGATTTTTCTCCGGTGAAAGGGCCGGAGGGAAATATTGAGTATTTATTATTCTTATCCAAGAATAAAAAGGATCTGGAAATCGTGGATGCTTCATCCATTGATATAAAAGCAGTTGTTACAGCTTCACATGATACGTTAGATAAGGAAACGGGCAATGAATAGGTTTTTAATCGTCGCAAATACTGACAAAGACATCAATTTAAAACTTTCGCAGGACATCGTTGCGTACATCAGAAAAAAAGGTGCGCAGGCAGTTGTGGTGAGCGATGAGCAGCATTACAATGGCACGACGATCAAGCCCGAATATATGGAAGGCGTAGAGGCTGTGATCGTGCTTGGCGGAGATGGAACGATGCTCCGTGCAGCACACAGTATTGGAACCTATGATGTTCCACTTCTGGGCGTCAATCTCGGAACGCTTGGGTTTCTGACCGAGGTGGAAGAGTCAAACGCCTACAAAGCAATCGACCGTCTGCTGGCGGACGATTACAGCATAGAGAAGCGGATGATGATTGAGGGGCGCAAGGGAGAGACTTCCTTTTCCTGCCTGAACGATGTGGTGATCACACGTGCGGGATTTTCCCGTATCATCGGACTGAATATCTATGTGAATGAGCAGTTGTTAGACACGTATGAGGCAGATGGTGTGATCGTGGCGACGCCGACTGGTTCGACCGGATATAATTTGTCCGCCGGTGGACCGATCATCAGCCCGAAATCCAAGGCAGTCGTTGTGACACCGATTTCTCCACATTCGCTTACCTCCAAGAGCGTCGTGTTTGACAGTGCAGACCGTATACGAATCGAGGTTGTCAAGAAACGGAGAACACAGGAGACAGAAGCAATTGTTTCCTTTGACGGAGCAGATAATATCGAACTATCTGCCGGAGAGAGCGTGGAAGTGACCTGCTCAAAACGGGAGATCCGATTGATAAAAATGTATGATGTCAGCTTTTATAGTGTACTTCGCGAAAAAATAGGAGGCGCTTAACATGAGTAAGCAGAAACGCCAGCAGGCATTGCTGGAATTGATATCGGAATATGAGATAGATACACAGGAAGAGCTTACCAGACGTTTACAGGCACTTGGATTTGAGACAACACAGGCAACTGTATCGAGAGATATACGGGAGTTGAAACTGGAAAAAGTTTCCTATGGAAGTGGGAAACACCGATATGCTGCAAGTCTGGAGCCAGATATCGGAACACATGCATCGTATCAGCATGTGATGGCATCCTGCATTCTTTCGATTGAAGCGGCACAGAATATTATAGTAGTGAAAACTGTGTCCGGTATGGCGATGGCAGTTGGTGCTGCAATCGACAATCTGTCGGTGGAAGGCATTATGGGATGCATTGCAGGAGATGATACGCTGTTCCTGGCAATCAAAGATGGGCAGCAGGCAGAACATATAATTGGAGAGATAAAAAAATGTTGTTGACAATGCACATAAAAAATATAGCACTGATCGAGGAGATCGACATTGATTTTCACGAGCAGTTGAATATTCTGACCGGAGAGACAGGTGCTGGTAAATCTATCATCATCGGTTCTCTTGGAATCTGTCTGGGAGGTAAATTCCCGAAGGAATTGCTGCGGGATGAGACGAAGGACGGACTGGTCGAACTTGTATTTTCGGTTGATCAGCCAGCCATTACAGAGGCACTTGAGAAGCTGGAAGTGACACCGGATGAGGACGGTACGTTGCTCATATCCCGGCGTTTATCGCCAAACGGCAGAACGGTCAACCGGGTAAATGATACGACGGTAACGATCACGCGGCTAAAGGAGATCGCATCGCTTCTGATCGATCTGCATGCTCAGCATGAACAGCAGACGCTGTTGAAACCGGCGAAGCATCTGGAGATACTGGATCGTTTCGGTGGGGACGACATCCAGAAGCTGAAAAAACAGGTGCAGGAAGATTATCATGTCTACCGCGAACTGGAAGAAGAAAAGAAAAAAGGCAGCATGGACGAGGCAGAGAAAAACAAACGTATGGATTTCCTGCAGTATCAGATCAAGGAAATCAAGGATGCAAAGCTGGTTGACGGCGAGGATGTCCAGTTGGAACGGCAGTATAAAAAGGCGGTCAATGCAAAGGAGATCCTGCAATATGCAAACGATATCTATGCACTGACCGGATGTGGAGCTACTTCTGCGGGAGAACAGCTTGGGCGTGCGATCAAGGATATGCGCAGGCTCACGGAGCTGGATGAGGAGCTTGCAGATGCGGCTGGCATCTTAGAGGATGCAGATGGACTGCTGTCGGATTTCAACCGCGAGATCAGTGAATATATGAAGGATATGGAGTTTGATGAAGGACAGTTCCGCGAGATGGAAGGACGTCTGGATCAGATCAATTCCTTAAAGGCAAAATACGGAAATTCCATTTCCCAGATTTTTGAAAGCCTTGCTGCTTTCGAGAAAGAAAATGATGCTCTTTCCGGCTATGAGGAACATATGCAGGAGATTGAGGCGCAATGGAAGAAACAGACGGCGAAGCTTGAAGAGAGCTGCCGGGTATTATCCGAGCACAGACGGGCACTTTCGGAAAAACTTTGTAAGAAGATCCGGGAGTCATTGGAGGATATGAACTTTAATATGGTTCGGTTTGAGATGCGGTTTGAGACATCTCCGAATTATTCTGCAAATGGCTACGATGATGCGTGCTTCTATATCTCGACGAATGTCGGGGAAGCGATGCGTCCGCTGCATGAGGTTGCGTCCGGTGGTGAGCTGTCACGGATCATGCTTGCAATGAAATCCTGCCTTGCAAATCAGGATGATACACCGACGCTTGTTTTCGATGAGATCGATGTCGGTATCAGCGGAAGAACCGCACAGAAGGTGGCAGAGAAGATGTCAATTCTGTCACGGCAGCATCAGGTCATCTGTATCACGCATCTTTCCCAGATCGCGGCGATGGCAGATGCACATTATCTGATTGAAAAAAATGTGGAAAATGAGAAAACAATTTCCAGTATCCGTCTGCTTTCAAAGGAAGAAGAAATTGAAGAGCTGGCAAGACTCATCGGCGGTGCAAAGATCACTGAGACGACGATTCACACTGTGACCGAGATGAAAGGATTGGCAGAACAGGCAAAAATAAACTGAATTACATAGAATGAATTATTCGATACTAAGAGTACATGGAGGAATCTATGTACTCTTTTTTATAGCGCAAATTATAAGAAATAAAGCAATTTGAAATAAAGAAATGAAATCAGGAGAGGAGGAAGCGATGTGAGAAAGTATCGAATCTTTTTAGTTGTACTGTTGCTGCTGGTGCTTGGCATCTTAGGATACCACAACCGGGATTTCCTGTTCACGAAGGGAGGAGATACAGATGCGGAGACGCAGGCGGCAGATTCTCTGCCGGTTGTATCGAGTGAAGGAGAGACGGAATGTATGGTCTGTCCGTCGGGAGAACCTGTTGGAATTTATGTAAAAACAAAAGGAGTGATGGTGATTGGTGTCAATTCGGTTATAGACGAACAGGGAAACGCATGCAATCCATGTGAGAATCTGTTATCGCCGGGCGATTATATTATGCGTATCAATGGACAGAGTGTGGACGATAAAAAATCAATGATGGAGCTGGTACAGCAAAGCGAAGGACATGAGCTGCTCCTCCGTGTCTGCCGGGAAAATGAGTACCGGACCGTGCGTGTGGCACCGGTGAAGAAAAAGGACGGCGGCTATGCACTCGGACTCTGGGTAAAGGATGATATTTCCGGAATCGGAACAATCACTTATACAGATGGGGAACGGTTTGCCGCACTTGGACACAGCATCAACGACAATGACACAGGGATCATGTTCCGCGTGTCCGATGGCGCGGTTTATGAGACAACAATCGTGCGCATCAAAAAGCCGGAGACCGATAAGCCGGGACGACTGGAGGGGATCATTAATTATACCGGACGGTATGTGATCGGGCGTGTGGAGGAAAACAGTGCCTTTGGTATTCACGGATATCTCACAAAACGACAGCAAAAGACACATACGCAGGACACACGGGTGGCAGTTGGACGAAAATCCGAGGTGCATGTCGGATGTGCGTATCTGCTTTCCTCGGTGTCCGGGGAGTCGAAACAATACGAAATCGAGATCGTGTCGGTCGATTCCGACAACGAGAATGGCAGATGCATGGAATTTAAGGTAACTGATTCGACACTGCTTTCTCTGACCGGTGGAATTGTGCAGGGAATGAGCGGTACACCAATCCTGCAGGATGGCAGGCTGATCGGGGCAGTGACACATGTATTTGTCAACGATTCGACACGAGGCTACGGCATTTTCATCGAAGAAATGATGCAGTAAAAAATGGGAAAAATTGACCGAAAATGCTGTCAATATTTACTGTCGCAACTTGCGTTTTATTATGTATTGCCCTCGCAAAATAATGAAACTATAATGTCTTTGATATCAAGATTAGAGGGGGATAGTTTTATGAAGACAAAAGTGCTTATCATAAAACATGATACAAAGGCAGCGACGGAATTAAGACAGCAGCTTGCAAAGAATAAGGATATTTGCGTGTGTGATATTATTTCAGACGGCGGAAACGCAGTTTCGGCAATTCGCGCACAAAATCCCAATGTCATTTTGCTGGATTTCCTGTTGCCGAATCTGGATGGACTGGCAGTGATGGAGGAGGTTAACGGATGGGGAACCCGTGGATACCGCTTTCTGCTGCAGGGGAATGCCAGCCAGATTCGATTTGCACAAAATACATGCCGGGGAAATGTCGATCATATTTTCGTCCGTTTTATTGATGAAGAATATAACGATTTCGATCTGGAAAAGGAAATCCTGTCCTTAGCGCGCGGCAAACAGACGGGGATGAGTGTCTGCCAGGCGGAGGATGCAGGCGAAGAATTGCAGACGAAGCTCGAAGTAAAGGTGACGGAAATCATTCACGAGGTAGGTGTACCCGCGCATATCAAGGGATACCAGTATCTTCGCAGCTCCATTCTGATGGCAGTACAGGATATGGATATCCTTGATTCCATCACGAAGCAGCTCTATCCATCGATTGCAAAGGCATACGCAACGACACCATCCCGTGTGGAGCGGGCCATCCGGCATGCCATTGAGGTGGCATGGAGCAGAGGCAACTCCGACACGATGCATGAGTTATTTGGATATACATTGCAGCAGGGAAAGCTGAAGCCGACAAACTCGGAATTTATAGCACTCATAGCCGACAAAATACGACTTGAATCGAAGATGAAAAGCGCGTAGACAAAATTATCCACAAAAAGAAAATTTCTGTGGAAATGCGCTTGACAATGGTATTTTGAAATTATATCATCTTCCTATGGTTAATTTTGATTGATAGGAGGTTGGTTCCAAGAAGGGGAGGATAATATGAATACGGAGAGAATCAGGGTGATGATTGCGGATGCCGGGTATGAGATGCTTGGCCGGCAGTTAGAAGCCTATAATGGGGAGAGATTCGATATCGTTTGCTGTACAGCGGATGGAAATGAGGTGTATGACCAGGTGCTGCAGGCACAGCCGGATGTGTTGCTGATGGATGTTTTCATTACCAACGTAGATGGACTGGAGGTATTAGAGCAGCTACGGGAGAATCCGTCACTGGCGGAGCTGAAGATTATATTTCTGTCGACTGTGGGATCAAGCAGGATCATCAATATGGCATTCAATTTAGGTGCAGATTATTATATGATGAAGCCTTGTAATCCGAAGATACTGGCAAAACGAATTATACAGATTGCAGACTTTGCAAAGGTTGGGGAGCCGATGGAAGGATGCGGGGATGAGGATACCAAACTGCCAGCCAACAATGTGTATGATTATGGTATGCATACGATGGAGAACGATGTAACGGAGATCATCCGTGAGATCGGTATTCCGGCGCATATCAAGGGATATCAGTACATACGTGAGGGCATCATGATGGCAGTCAATGATATGAATATGCTCAATTATATAACGAAGCTGTTGTATCCAAGTATAGCGAAAAAATATAAGACGACGTCCAGCAGTGTGGAGCGTGCTATCCGTCATGCGATTGAAGTTGCATGGGGAAGAGGCAAGATCGAAGTGATCGAGGATATGTTTGGCTATACGGTGAGTGCAGGAAAAGGAAAACCAACGAATTCCGAATTTATTGCCCTGATCGCGGACAAGCTGAGGATTGAGTATAAAATGCATGCAAGCTAAAAATAAAATCCATGCAAAGTTACGAAAGGAGATAAAGACGTGGCAACGGAAGGAACAAGAGAAGGTGGTTCCAGCATGAACAGAGGACAAGGAAAATATTTTGATCGGGACAGACGACCGGGTGGAGGAACAAGATTCCAGAAATCAGATCGTTCCGGTGCACCGAGAGGTGACCGGCAGGCAGGTGGAGACAGACCACAGCGTGGAAATGGAAACCGGTCATACGGAGAGAAATCATACGGTGACAGACCATATGGAGACAGACCACCGAGAAATGAGCGTCCAAACCGAAACTACGGAGGTGCTCCTAAGTTTCCGAAAAAGGATGAGGATGAGGAAGACAGAGGCAGAAGAAGCAAGCCATCCCGTCCAAAGGAGAGTAAGCCGACGATCGCAATTCCGGACAAAAACAAAGTCCAGATGCGCTTAGAGAAAGAACAGAAATCAGTTAAGAAGAAGCAGAACAACAAAAAACGGGAATCCAGTCGTCCGCAGCCAAAGCAGAAGCGGTCAAGCAATATCAATTATACGAAGAACTATGCCAATGGCGCGTATGATGATTATGAGGATTTTGATGATTGGGAATAAAAACAGCAGGCACCATACAGCAGATGTATGGTGCCTCTTTTTGCATGTTTGTATGCAGTGGTTTTACTTGTCTTGGAGAAATGAATGTGATATGATACTTTTATCTGTGGAATTTGTGATACACATGGAGGAACAATTTGGACGAGAACAATCTGGATAGTCTGTTGGATGAATTATCATCGATGGATGGAGAATTGAATGAGAATATTGATATAGATTCCGGCGTAGATGTCGATGCAGATGATATGGATGACATTTCTCTCGATGAACTGGATCATTTAGATGGCATGGATCTTGGAGACCTGGATTTCGATGATATTGATTTTGACGATGTCGATATCACAAAGCTGGACGCAGGTGCCAATCCGGTCGTAAAGAAGAAGCCGCAGGAACAGGAGACAGATGACATGAATCTGGACGCCCTGATAGAGAAGGCAAATCAGGAGAATTTGAAGCCAGAACCGCCACAGGAAGAGCAGGTGGCGCAGACGGACGATACTGATGTGTTTGGCGAAGCAGATATGCAGATGCAGGAAGATACTGCGCTGCCAGAGGGCGTGTTTGATGAATCTCTGCTGGATCCGATGAATCTCGGATACAACGAAGCGGAAGAGACGACAGACAAAGCGGAAGAGACGACAGACAAAGCGAAAAGCCCATATACGGCAGATGAGGATAGTCTGGATGCATTGTTACAGTCCTCTATGGCAGAAAGTTTATTAAATGGAGATCTGGATGATATCGAGGATATCGGAGAAAAACCAGAGAAACCGGCAAAAAAGGTGAAGCAGCCGCGGAAAAAAGCAGAGAAGAAAAAAGCGGAGATCGAGGAAGAAGAGACAGAGCACAAAAAGAAAACGATTTCCGAGATCCTTTTCGGTGAGCCGGATGAGGATGACTTAGAAGAGGAAGCTTTGTTCGAGGAGAAGAAAGCGAAGAGGGAAGCCGAAAAGAAGAAAAAACAGGCAGAACGGGAAGCAAAAAAAGAAGAAAAGGACGCAGCCAAGCAGGAGCTGCTTACTGCGAAGCAGGCGAAGGATAAAGCAAAACAGAAGGAAAAAGCCGACAAAAAACGACAAAAAGATGAAGCCTATGCGGCAGAACTCGAAGCGGAAAAAGATCAGAAAAAGGTTTCAACACCGACCGTCATTGTCGTATTTGTGCTGTTTTTTGCGCTTGCAGCCGGAGTCGTGCTCGGCACGAACCGGTTTAACTATTCGCAGGTAATCAAGAAAGCGGCGAATTATTTCGAACGGCAGCGATATCGTCTGGCATATGACGAAGTATCTGGCGTGGAGGTAAAGGAAAAAGATCAGGATTTGAAAGACCGTATCTATACTGTCATGTATGTGGAACGGCTCTACGAATCCTACGAGAATAACATGAAGCTTGGCAGACCGGACAAGGCACTGGATGCGTTGCTCCGGGGCATCGAGAAATATGATGAGCATTACGATGAGGCGGTAGAGCTTGATATCGTGAAAGATATTGATTCCTGCCGGGATAAGATTATAAATGCCCTGTGGAATACTTATGGTATCACGGAGGAAACAGCATACCAGATCTTAGCGATGGAGGGACAGGAGTATACCAAGACCTTGTCGGAGCTTGGCGCAAGAGCGGCGGAGACAGAAACTCCGACGGATGCGCAGGGACAGTAATAAATGCAACTGTTGACCATATGAATGTGACAGAGGATGAAACAATGATAGCAATTTTAGATTACGATGCAGGCAACATTAAAAGTGTAGAAAAA
>DHJV01000135.1:27352-35919 GCA_002404515.1 Lachnospiraceae bacterium UBA4711
GTAGAAAAAGCAGTGCATTATCTGGGCGAAGAAGCTGTGATCACGCGGGACAAAGATCTGATCCTGTCGTGTGACAAGGTGATCCTGCCGGGCGTGGGAAGCTTCGGGGATGCGATGGGTAAGCTTCGGGAGTACAAGCTGGATCAGGTGATTTACGATGTGGTAGAAGCCGGGACACCATTTCTTGGAATCTGCCTTGGCTTGCAGCTTCTGTATAAGACGAGCGAGGAAAGTCCGGGGGCAACCGGGCTTGGTATCCTGGATGGTGAGATTTTACGGATTCCAGATGCACCGGATTTGAAGGTGCCACAGATTGGATGGAATTCACTTGATATTACACCGGGGGCGAAATTATTTGCCGGTGTGGAGGAACATCCATATGTATATTTCGTGCATTCGTATTACCTGAAATCGAAGGACGAAGCAGACGTTGCAGCGCGGACACACTATTCCGTGGATATTCATGCTTCTGTGGAAAAGGGAAATGTGTTTGCATGTCAGTTCCATCCAGAGAAGAGTTCAACGGTAGGACTTAAAATATTGGATAACTTTATACACTTATAAGAGACGAGGGAGGAAGAAAGTATGCATACAAAGAGAATTATTCCTTGTCTGGATGTCAACAATGGCAGGGTTGTAAAGGGTATCAATTTTGTGAATTTAAAAGATGCAGGTGATCCGGTTGCGGTTGGCGCTGCCTATGACAAGGCAGGCGCGGATGAGCTTGTATTTCTGGATATTACGGCGTCTTCGGATTCGAGAAACATCGTGATCGATATGGTGCGGAAGGTTGCGGAGACCGTGTTTATTCCGTTTACGGTTGGCGGCGGTATCCGTACGGTCGATGATTTCAAGGCAATCTTACGTGAGGGAGCGGACAAGATCAGTATCAATTCATCCGCCATCAATACACCGCGTCTGATCAGTGATGCAGCAGATAAGTTCGGCAGCCAGTGTGTGGTTGTTGCGATTGATGCGAGAAGAAGAGAAGATGGAAGTGGCTGGAATGTATATAAGAACGGTGGACGTGTCGATACAGGGCTCGACGCGGTCGAGTGGGCGATGCAGGCAGATAAGCTTGGCGCCGGAGAGATCCTGCTTACCAGCATGGACTGTGATGGTACAAAGGCAGGCTATGATGTGGAGTTGACCAGACTGATCGCGGAAAATGTATCTGTTCCGGTGATTGCGTCCGGCGGCGCAGGAACAAAGGAGCATTTCTATGATGCACTGACAGAGGGAAAAGCAGACGCAGCACTTGCAGCATCCCTGTTCCACTACAAGGAGCTTGAGATCATGGATCTGAAGGCATATCTGGCGGAGCGGGGAATCCCAATGCGTATGTAGTCATATACGACGGTGGAAGAAGGACTTAAAACATGATAACACTCATTGAAAATGATATTTCTCTGGAAGAGTATCTGACGCTTCGGGAGAAGGTTGGCTGGAAGAAACTGACAGACAAACAGGCGGCACATGCCCTTGCGAATTGTCTGTATAAAGTAAAAGCGGTCGATGCAGACGGACAGGTCGTCGGCATGGGACGTGTTGTTGGAGACGGTGCAGTGGTCTGCTATATTCAGGACCTGATCGTGATCCCGCAGGTGCAGGCACAGGGGATTGGCTCGCAGATCATACAGAAACTGAAAGCGTATGTGGAATCTCTGCGTGAAGCGGGAAGCACGATGATGTTATGTCTGATGTGTGCAAAAGGCAGAGAGCCATTTTATGAAAAACATGGGTTTATGCAGAGACCGACCGATGCACTTGGACCGGGTATGATCCAGTATCTGACAGAAAAATAAAGCGTAAAACAAAAAATCCTCCCATTTGGGAGGTTTTTGCTTTCTATCGAGCGATGAATATTATTCAGCAAGATATGGTTTCAATGCAGCCATGATATCTTCTGTATCCTTATCTGTATGTACATTTAAGTCGATTGGCTTGGAAATATCCAAACTGAAAATACCCATGATGGACTTCGCATCAATAACATAACGACCGGATACCAAGTCGAATTCAGCATTGAAACCGCTGATGTCATTTACAAAGCTTTTCACCTTATCGATAGAGTTGAGAGAAACTTTAACCTTTAACATATAGAAACCTCCTTGTATATTATGAAAGCGAAAAATAATCTCAAAAATATATCTTTCGCACTTTTTTTATCTATGTTACTATAATAAAAGTTTACACTATAAAAGTCAAGAATCAGCAGGAGAAATTTACGTAAAATGTATGTGAATATTTTAAATAAAAAAGTAGCAGTTTGCACACTCGGATGCAAGGTGAATCAATATGAGTCAGACAGCATGATGGATATACTGAAGAAAAATGGATGCGAGATTGTACCATTTTCACAGTTTGCGGATGTGTATATCGTCAATACGTGTTCGGTCACAAATATGGCGGAGCGGAAGTCGAGACAGATGCTGCACCGTGCGAAAAAGAAGAACCCGGAGGCAGTCATTGTTGCTGCCGGCTGTTATGTGCAGGCAGCCGAGGAGGCATTGGCAAAGGATCTGGGTATTGATATTCTGATCGGAAATAACTGCAAGAAGGATGTCGCCCGTATATTAAGTGAATATTATGAGGATACATCCATGCATGAGGTTGTAATCGACATCAACCATACGAACGAATATGAGGAAATGACGATGGTAAAGCCGAACGAGCGTTGTCGTGCTTATGTCAAAGTGCAGGATGGCTGCAATAATTTCTGTACGTATTGTATCATCCCGTATACGCGTGGCAGAATCCGCAGCCGGAAGCTTGTGGATGTCGTGCGGGAGGTAGAAGGACTGGCAGCAGAGGGTGTACAGGAGGTTGTGATCACAGGTATCAATTTATCTTCCTATGAGGATGAGAATGGTGCATCGCTGCTTATGTTGCTGCAGGCAGTTGCAAAAGTGGAAGGTATTAAACGTATCCGGATGGGATCGTTGGAACCACGTGTGATCACTGAGGAATTTTTGGACGGTATCACAGCACTGGATAAGGTGTGTCCACATTTTCATCTGTCGCTGCAGAGTGCCTGCAATGAGACGTTAAAGCGCATGAACCGGAAATATACGATCGAAGAATATATGGAAAAATGTGAGATGATCCGCAAGGCATATGACCGCCCGGCAATCGCGACGGATGTGATCGTTGGATTTCCGGGAGAGACAGAGGAAGAATTTGCAACAACGGTGGCAAATCTGGAGAAGCTGAATCTCTATGAGATGCATATCTTTAAATATTCAAAGCGGAGCGGTACGATCGCGGCGACGATGGAGCAGCAGGTGAGCGATGCGGTGAAGGAGAAGCGGAGCAATGTGCTGTTAGAGCTGACTGCAAACCAGAAGGCGGCGTTTGAAGCACAGTTTTCCGGTGAACTGCTTCCGGTGCTGATGGAGGAATATGACTGTATCGATAAGAATGGAAAGCCGGCGTATGTCATGAAGGGGCATACGGATCGTTATATTCTTGTGAAGCAGGAGACGACGAGAGAGGTCTGCGAGCAGAGTGTCAACACATTTGTAGATATTTTGTATCGGCCGGAGAAGTCGAAATAAGGATGCCTGATCATGGCATGTGGACGTATATTTTTACGAAAATATGCCATGTATAAAAAATATTAAAAATTTTAAAAAAAGTTGTTGACAAATATCCATATGTTTGTTATAGTAACAAAGGTTTCAAGATGGTTCGTTGGTCAAGCGGCTAAGACGTCGCCCTCTCACGGCGAAAACAGGGGTTCGATTCCCCTACGAACTGCTTTTAAAAGGATACAGGTTGTATCCTTTTTTTTCGCGATTTTTCCTGTTCTAAGAAAAGAATCACTTGAAGAAAATGATTCTGTGAGCTATACTATATTACATATGATACAGAAGAAAGGGGTTAGTAGTATGGCTGTATGTGAATCATGTGGAGCAAGGGTGCAGGATGGAATTACGATCTGTCCGGAATGCGGGCGCCCGGTGGTGAAGATGAAGACAAGTCTTGGGCTGAAAGGTGAGAACGGAAAGAAGCCGGTACAGCAAAGGGCATACACACCAACCGATGATTATGGTGATATCTATGACGGGAACAGTATCGGGGGAACAGATCCTGTTAAGATCACGAAGGAAGACGTAAAGGAATACAAGGAGCTGAACAAGAAGCAGAGCGGCGGAAGCGGCGTTGGAAAAGTGTTTGGCACGATCTTCAAGTTCATCATATTTGCAGCGATCGTATTTGGTATATATATGTTTGTGACGAAGGTTGTGTTAAAACCGAACGGACCGGAGACTTACGAGGATGCAGTCAAGGCATTCCAGACGGCGGTCAATGAGGATGATAGTGAGAAATTACAGGCATTAGTACCGGAATATATAACAGCAAACAAAGCCTTGGTTGAGGAAATCTTACCATATGTGCAGGAGACAAATTACACATCAATCAAGATTATTGATACATCAATCTGGAGCACTTCAGAGGTAGATGCATTCAATGATAAAATCCAGTTGGAGCACGGTAAGACTGCAGATGCAAGAGAGGGCGTAACCCTGAAACTTGGATTGCGTGGAAATATGAAGGACAGCAATGGCGTGAAGAGACAATATCTGGAAGTGAATATTGATTTTATCAAGATCAAAGGCGTCTGGTATCCAGATATCGAAGAGGTGCAGGAACAGTTGTTTAAACAGGAATAAGAAAAAGCCGGGAGCGAAAACTTCCGGCTTATTTTTTTGACGGAGGCGTACATGGCGTTACAGTTTATTCTTGGACCAAGTGGGGCAGGAAAATCAGAATTTATTTATGAAGATATTATACGTCGGACGATGCAGGATGAACGGAAAAATGTGATCGTGCTTGTCCCGGAGCAGTATTCTCTGGAAATCCAGCGTAAACTTGTGCAGAAGCATCCACGGGGTGGCAGCTTCCAGATTGATGTTATCGGTTTTAACCGGCTGGCATACCGGATATTTGATGAGCTGCATATTAAGCCGAAAAAGGTGCTGGAGGATTTCGGAAAATCTATGTTGCTGCGAAAGGCGGCACAGGAACACAAGGAGGAACTGTCTCTGTATGCCGGAAGCCTGGATAAGGCAGGATTTATTGATGAGGCAAAATCGCTGATGTCAGAGATTTATCAGTATGATATTCCACGGGAGCGGCTGCGTGAGGCATTGCAGGAGTTGGACGATTCGGAGGAGGCACGCGTGCTTGCGAGAAAACTGCAGGACATGCTGGTGATCTTTGATGCATTTGAGGAGAAGAAAGGACAGTCCTTTATCGTGGCAGAACAGATGCTGGAGCTTCTGACTGCGGCAGCGGGACAATCGGAGCTGATTGCAGGCAGCGAGATCGTATTAGATGGATTTACCGGATTTACGCCGATTCAGTTAAATTTAATCTCCGTGTTGCTGCGCAGAGCGAAAAAAGTGACGATCGTGCTGACGATTGACGCGGCAGCCTATGAGAAAAAACATGTGGCAGAGCATGAACTGTTTGCGCTTACGAAGCAGACAATCGAGCATTTGCTGCTTACGGCAGAGCAGGCAAAGGTTGTCGTGGAACCGGCATTGTTCTTGGGAAAAAATGGTTGTAAACGATGGAGCAGCGGACATCCGCTGGCACATTTGGAGCAGAATCTGTTCCGTTATCCATACCGCACTGGGAAAGACGTGGAACAGGCGATTACGATCACGGCGTATGATACGCCGGCACAGGAGTTGACCGGAGTGGCAGAACAGATTCGTACCCTTGTGATGGAGCAGGGGTATCGTTACCGGGATATTGCAATCGTGAGTGGAAATCTGGAGGAAACGGCAGAGTTTGCGAAACGGATATTGCCACAATATGAGATTCCGTATTTTATTGATATGACGATGCCGGTGAAGAATCATCCGTGTGTGGATGCGCTTACGCATGTTCTGCGTATTGTAGATGAGAATTTCAGCTATGACAGTGTGTTTGCTTTCTTGAAATCAGGGGTTGTAAAGTCGTTGGAACAATCGGAGATCGAGAAGCTGGAAAACTACGTGCTGGCACGTGGACGAAAGGGAATTCGGAGCTGGAGCCAGCCATTTTTAAATGGTGAGGATGACACGGTGGAAGATCTGCGGCAGGTTGTGATGGAGATATTGCATCCATTTTATAAGGCAGTCTCTGGTGGGAAAAAGAAGATTTCCGTGTTTGTAGATGCCATCTATGCGCTTATGGAGACACTTTCGATGGAGATGCAGTTTGAAGACGCAGGACTGTATGAGAAGGTACGGCAGATCTTTGACAAGATGGTGGAGATCATGCCGGAGGATACGGTCAATGTTCAGGAGTTCGAGGAGCTGTTTGCCGTAGGTATGAAGGATGTTACACTTGGCATGGTGCCACCGACATTGGATATGCTCGTGGTTGGCGATATCACGCGAACCAGACTAGGAGATATCCGGGCATTGTTTATTGTGGGTGTAAATGATGGTGTTATCCCGAAGCGCGCCGGACGCAGCCAGATCATAAATGACCGGGAGAAAGAACGGTTGGGGGCATTTGGTATCCATATGGCTCCAACAGAGCGCGTAAACAGCTACACCGAGCAGTTTTATCTGTATCAGAACATGACGAAGCCGAAGGATTGTCTGCATCTATCCTATGTGTGTATGAGTGCCACGAATGAGACGATGCGGCCATCTTATATATTAGAACGGATTCGAAGAATTTTTCCGGATAAGAAAGAATTTCAGGGACAGCGAATGGAGAATCGTATCGTGACAGGCAGATCCGGGCTGGAGGTTTTAATCATAGGAATCCGGGAACTGCTCGAGGGAAACCGCAGTCACGAGAAAGAGACACTGCAATTATATAAGCTCTATCTGAAACATGGAGATGCACAGACACTGGAACGGATGAAGCAGGCAATGAGGTATCAGAATCTGCCGGAGAAACTGGCAGAACAGGTCACACAGTTGATCCGGTTACAGGATATGGTGATGTCTGTATCAAAATTGGAACAGTATGCAAGCTGTGCATATGCATTTTTCCTTAAATACATTCTCCGGTTAGAGGAGCGGCAGATTCATGGCATTGACAACCGGAATGTTGGTATGATCCTGCATGGTGCGATGGAGCAGATGTTCTGTTATGTGCG
The DNA here is from genome assembly GCA_002404515.1 of Lachnospiraceae bacterium UBA4711. GTDB lineage: Bacteria > Bacillota > Clostridia > Lachnospirales > Lachnospiraceae > Coprococcus_C. Next base: position 34,464 of record DHJV01000135.1, read on the forward strand.
GGATCAGAAAAACAATGCATGGGAGACACTGTCAGAACAGGAACGGGATGCCAAGACCGAAGAATTCGTGAATGAGAATTTTGCGAAGGAATATGCCGGACAGGAGCTGGATGCCGGGCAGTATGAGGTACTGCGGAAGAGCCTGATCCGGATTGGAAAGCGGACGGTGCAGAAATTACAGGCGCTGATGGATGCAGATTACAAGCCAAGGTATTTTGAGTATGCATTTCGTAAGAAGCTTCAGGTGGGGGATGAACAGTTGTCCTTAGTTGGAGTGGTGGATCGCGGCGATCTGTATGTAAATGAGGCAGAGCAGACGATCTCCCTGCGCGTGATCGACTACAAATCCGGGGCGCATGAGTTTGATCTTGGAGACCTGTACGAGGGCTTGGAGCTGCAGCTTGCCATCTATACGGATGTCATGCGGGAACTGGTCGATCAGGAGTGGAATAAAAACCGTGCGGAGACAGAACGCTACAAGATCTTGACGGACAGTATGTATTATTATCATATGCAGGATCCGTATGTGCAGGCGGAAAATGAGACAGAGGCGGAGGAAGCACGGGAGAAGCAGCTTACATATAAGGGGCTGACGCGGAATGACGCGGAAGAATTTGACACGGTGCTTGCCTATGCCGAATACAAGGCATCTGCACTTGCCACGCAGATGAAGGCGGGTGTGATCGACAAAAATCCGATGCGGGAGTCCAACAAGACCGCGTGTGATTACTGTGCGTATAAGGACGTGTGCCGGTTTGATGAGAAATATGGGAACAACCGTTATCATTATACGAAGCACAGCGCAAAGGAGAAGGAGCAGTTATTGGAGGAGATGCATAGCGTATGCCATGGACAGAAAAACAAGAACAGGTAATTAAAGAGAGAGATAAGACAATCCTTGTGTCTGCAGCCGCAGGATCCGGTAAGACGGCAACGCTTGTGGAACGCATCTATCAGAAGATGGTTGATCCGGAGCATCCGGTTGATATCACATCCTTTCTGGTTGTGACATTTACCAAGGCGGCAGCGGCGCAGATGAAGGAAAAGCTATTGAAGAAGCTGGAGGAAGCGCAGGAGCAGTATCCGGAATCCGAGCATATTGCAAAACAGAACATGCTGATCCAGAATGCGGATATCACAACGATCGACAGCTTCTGCCTGAATATCGTAAAGGAGTATTTCAGCTATCTGAATCTGGACCCTGCGGTAGGAATCGGTGATCCGGGTATGCTGGAGATGCTGAAATATGATGTGATGACCGCGCTTTTTGAGGAAAAGTATGCGCAGCTGCAGGAACAGGGCGATACGGAATTCGGACGATTGCTGGAGGTGTTCTGCGATGGAAAACGGGACGATAATCTCAAAGATGTGTTAGACAAGATCTATCGCCAGATCACAAGCTTTCCTGCACCGGAACGGTTTCTGGAGGAAGCGAGAAAGGGATTGCAGATCAATA
>DHJV01000153.1:0-1038 GCA_002404515.1 Lachnospiraceae bacterium UBA4711
ATTCAGCGTTGCTATATTATTATTGATACTCGTAAGCTCCAGCTCCAACTGTCGAAGCTGCAGTTCCATAGACTCGGTATCGTACTCAAACAGTACGTCACCTGCCTTGACTTCATCTTCTTCTTTCACATATAATTCCTTGACCTTCTTGTCACTGTCACGGTTGACGCCCTTGACCTCCTGCGACTCAACCGTTCCCATATAACGGCTTTCTGTCAGGTCATATCCTCCATTTAAGTCAGATATCTTTGTGGCATATACCAACTCTTCATTCGATGCCTTTTTATTATGCAGAACATAATAAATTGCTCCGGCTGCGCCTGCAAGAACAAGCAGTACTACAATTAAAATGATGATTCCCTTTTTCTTCATTTCCATACCTCTTACTTTTCTTTTTTTATCAGGTGAAACCAATCCTGTATATGCTTTTCATATCCGAGATTTCCCGGCTTATAGAATGTTCTCCCTGCTAACTGATCCGGCAGATACTGCTGTTCCACATAATGATTTTCATAGTCGTGTGCATACTTGTATCCGACGTTGCCAAGCTTTGCTGCCCCGGAATAATGTGCATCCCTAAGATAGACCGGCACCTGGCAGTTTCCAACCTCTTTGACTGCCTGCATCGCATCAGAAATTGCACAGATCACCGCGTTGCTTTTCGGTGCACATGCCACATAGGTTGCCGCCTGTGCCAATATGATCTGTGCCTCCGGCATGCCAACACGCTCCACCGCCTGCGCACATGCGGTCGCCACCTGTATTGCCTGTGGATCTGCGTTACCAACATCCTCACTGGCACAAATCATGATTCTTCTAGCAATAAACGTCACGCTCTCCCCTGCGTATAACATCTTTGCCAGATAATACACGGCGGCATCCGGATCGGATCCGCGCATGCTTTTTATAAACGCGGAAATAATATCATAGTGATTATCTCCGTCTTTATCATATCGTATGGAGCGCCTCTGAATGCACTCCTCTGCCACAGGAAGATCAATCACTATCTTCCCTGTCTCTGGATTCCGCTCGGTTGAC
>DHJV01000153.1:1081-3183 GCA_002404515.1 Lachnospiraceae bacterium UBA4711
GGATTCCAAGCTCGACCGCATTCAATGCATGTCTCGCATCGCCCTCCGACATATCTGCCAGAAAATCAACTGCATCCTCCGTGATCTCTGCATCATAGCTTCCCATACCCTTTTCGGTATCGGTCACCGCACGCCGGATCAACGTCTTGATATTTTCCTTCGACAACGGCTTTAACTGAAAAATAGAAGAGCGCGATATCAACGCAGAATTCACTTCAAAATAAGGGTTCTCCGTTGTCGCGCCTATCAGTATTACCGTTCCATCCTCTACAAACGGGAGAAGATAATCCTGCTGCGCTTTATTAAACCGATGAATCTCATCCACAAAAAGAATCGTCTTCTTGCCGTACATTCCGAGATTATCTTTTGATTCCTTCACCACTGCCTCGATATCCTTCTTCCCGGCAGTCGTCGCATTCAGTTCCTTAAATACCGCGCTTGTCGTATTGGCAATCACCATCGCAAGCGTTGTCTTCCCCGTCCCTGGTGGGCCATATAAGATAATCGAGCTGAGCTTATCCGCCTGTATCACTCGATACAGCAGCTTATCCTTTCCAAGGATGTGTTCCTGCCCTACTACCTCGTCCAGTGAAGTCGGTCGAAGCCGCTTTGCAAGTGGGGATTCGCCCTTCTTCATGTTTGTCTCTCTCATATAATCAAATAAATCCATTTACTTTTACCTAGATGATCTCAAGCTTGCGAATCAAACTGTCAAATTTCATGATATCAATCGGTTTGCACATGTACTCCTCATAATCATCACTCGCATAACTTGCATCAAATCCTTCATCAAGTGCACTGATCATAATGACTTTACAGCGCTTGTCTCTTGGTGTGCCAAGCTTCCGCTCTGCATCCCGGATAGACGCCAGCGCCTTATATCCATCAATCTTCGGCATCATAATATCCATACAGATCAGATCGAACCGTTCATTCGTGCTGACCGCATTCACAAATTCATCCACGGCTGCGATTCCATCTCTTGCCAGTACGACCTCACCATACTTTGACAAAAGCTTCTGCATAAATTTTCCACTTGCCAAATCGTCCTCTGCTACTAATACTTTCATAAATTGCCTCCCAATCCTATTCTCACGCTTATTTTTTTATCTGAAGTAACCGCATCCATTTCTGAATATTATCCATATATTCTTCCTTGAATGACTTCTTGTGATAAGAAATTCTGCGTTCCAATATATGACTCATCGCCATACCCGTTACATTGTTTGCCAACACAGGCGCCGAAATGACGTCTGAAATTTCTCCGGCGTCCATTGCTTTTTGAAACAAATCTCCCAGAAATGCCAAACGTTCTGTGATACACCATGCAATCTTCTCGCGTGTCTCCACAATATGTAACAGTTCTTCATACTGAAGCATCAACGTGGAAATCGCATAATAATTATCATAATACGTTGCATACGCTTCCAGATAATCAATCAGTTTTTCCACATAGGTTGCATCCTTTGCCTGTACTGTCTGACGAATACCTTTGTCAAACTTTGAATATGTCTCGACCACCTCCACGAGCACTTCATCAATGCCACCAAAATATTTGTACAGAAGTGCCTCTGACATATTTTCTTTCAGGGCAAGATTTTTAGTTGTAAGAGCTGATAATCCGGATTCGCTGATAATTTCGATTGCAGATGCGATTATTCTATCTTTTCTTGATACAAAGCTGTCCCCCAATAGTTTTCCTCTCCGTCCTATTTTTTACATACGTTCATTCTATGCCATTTGCCTGTTTTTGTCAATAAAATACAAAAATAGGAGTCATCGTTTTTCGCGGTGACTCCTACTTTGTTTCACTCAATAAATATAACAAATCCCAATTCAAAATTCAGTATAACAATGCATGCAGAATCTATAAAATATAGGTACCCTGTTACTTGATTAAGCTAAACTACTTGATAACAGTTACGTTTGTAGCCTGTGGTCCCTTCTCGCCATCAACAACATCAAACTCAACCTGCTGATTCTCTTCAAGGTTCTTATAACCTTCCATGTTCAGTCCTGAGTAATGTACGAATACATCCTTGCCGTTCTCGTCTGTGATGAATCCAAAGCCCTTCTGGCTGTTGAACCACTTTACTGTACCT
>DHJV01000017.1 GCA_002404515.1 Lachnospiraceae bacterium UBA4711
TCTACTTATTTGTTTCAAACTTTACTCCTCCTTTTACGCAAAAAAACGAGCAGCAAAACTGGATTTACGCAGATTTGCTACTCGTTCATTTGGTTATTATATTTGTTGATTTTGAAAATGTCAAATGAAAATTTGCATATAAAATTACTTTTATTGTATCTAAATTATTGTTGCTGGAATCATAATATTGGTTTGATCTACTGGAAATACACGGTCTGTCATACATATGATTAACCCATTTCCTAATTTATTCCCAGATACCTTCAACACATTAAACGCCTTTACAATCTTCTTCTCAGGATTCGTTGCCTTTTTTATCTCGATTGGATGAAGCACGCCGTTTTCCTCTATCACTACATCGATTTCCTTTTGGTTTGTATCTCTATAATATGTCATATTGACTTTATTTTCTCCATATGCATTGTTTCTCAACAATTCACCCACTACATAATTCTCAAAGAAATGTCCGCTTGCAGCACCATACATAAGAACATCCTTTGTTGTCCACATAGAAAGATATGCTGCTAAGCCTGTATCACAAAAATAAAGTTTCGGTGTTTTCACCAATCGTTTTAATTCGTTATTCGCATAGGTATCAAGAAGAAATACAATTCCCATATTCTGAAGTATCTTAATCCATTTTTTTGCAGTTGGCACAGAAACACCACCCGCTGATGCTAAATCAGAATAGTTTATCAAATTTCCTACAAATGCAGCGCTTGCCGTCAATACCTTACGAAATCCTTCTACATCCGTTATTCCATTATCATCTACCGCATCCCGCATAAGATATGTCTCTATATACGATGCATAATAACTATACAACTGCTCCGCATCAAAGGATAATGTGCCCGGCATTCCTCCACGCCATATATGCTCATATACCTGATTTATATCACTTTCCGCAAATTTTTTTTCGCGTGCAAACAGGTCCTCCAATGAATACTCCAATTGTGGTACATTCACAATTCCCTGCTTTTCTTTCCAAGACAGGCTATACATCTTTAGTATACAGATTCTACCTGCCAGAGAATCGCCTGCTTCTTTCAGTAATTTCTTACTTTCTGAACCTGTTAACCAAAACAAGCCTGTTTCTTCCGTATCATCGCACATTTGTTTTATACACTCAAACAATTCTGGCGCTTTCTGAGCCTCATCAATCAAAATCGGAGGTTTATACATTTGAAAAAACAGTTTTGGATCTTTCCTTGCCAATTCTCGATTTCTGGGATCATCCATACTGACAAATGTTCTTCCTTCATCTTTTGCTAAATATTTTAGCATAGTTGTCTTTCCAACCTGTCTTGCTCCCGTAACCAGAATTGCCTTGAATGCATGATTCATTTTTATGAATTTTCGTTCTAATTCTCGATGAATATACTTCATAAGCCCTCCTTAAAATGACTTCAATTTAAAATCCACTTTAAATTGAAGTCATTTTAACATATGCATTATTTTTTTTCAAATATTTTTTCTTGCCATAGAATGATCCTGTTGCAGACAAGCAATCATTTAATCCACTTGCGATTGGTGAGAACGGAACCACACCAATCTTGTGTTCCTGATAATAAGGAATCACAGCCTCTTCCACGAATCAATCCATCCCGGATCAGCTTTCCCATTGCTTCTGCCACTTCCTCCACAGGAATATCCGGATTGATCCGGTGCAGATAATAAAGGTCTACATAATCTGTCTGAAGCCGCTTCAAAGAAGCAGTCAGATGTTCCCGCAACACCTGCTCCACATTTGTTGCTGCAGCTTCTTCAGTAGCAAGATGCAGCTTGGTCGCTATCACAACATCCTTACGAAATGCATGCACAGCCTCACCCACGATTTTTTCATTATGTCCCCGGTTTTCCGGCAACAGGTTCGGACCATATGATTCTGCTGTATCAAAGAAAGTACAGCCATATGCATACGCCTTACGAATTGCTTCTATACTGTACTCCCGATTAGGAATCTCGCCATAACCGTGACTCAGTCCCATGCATCCCATACCAATCGGTGACACTTCAATATCTCTTAATTTCCGTGTATTCATTTGTCGTCCTCCAATCAATCAAAAAATGCAGGGACGCTATCATGTCCCTGCTGTTATTATACACTATTTTCTTCTCCATAGAATAACATTCTTTACGCCCGTCCACATCGCCGGAAGCTCCGGTAAATAAGCGGCAATAACAAGATGGAAAGCACCGTATACAGTATCATCACAAGCGGCACCTGCCGGATCACGTGCGTTCCGATCTGATACAACAATGGCACCCTGACGCTTGCCTCCACATTTGTAAGGATCGTCGGAATCAGGTTGAACACCTTTGTATATCCGGATAACACCCGCCCGATAAACGGCAGTAAGCAATACAGGAAAAATGGAATGCAGACGGCGACACTGATCGTATGCATCTTCGCCGCCACCAGCATAGCTAGAGACGCTGCAAGCAGACTTGCGATGTAACCGCATGCGACTGTCAGTGCGTAAAATTGTCCATATGTCATGATATAGATGCTATATGCTTCCGACATCTGATACGGCGTATGCATGCCACTGATTCCCATAATTCCAAAGCTGATCGCACTCAGCAGGACAATTCCTGTCCAGTAGATCATCGTTGTCGCAACGACGCCTGCCAGTATCTTCGTCTTAATTGCTTTGGATCTGCCATACTTCGAAGCGAAAAATACCGCATCTGCCTTTGTCTGAAAATCATCTACAAATATCCCGGCACAGATAAATCCAACCAGTATCGCCAGCACAATCGAAAATGTCTCCGCATACATGATCATCGTATCCCATGCACCATAGGATTCATATTGGAGCGGCAATGTAATCTCGCTGTATTTTTTCTCCAGATAATCCTTCTGTTCTGGCGTCTTTCCATACTGATCCGCCATCCATTTCATATTTTCCTGATACGACGTATAGAAATCCTGTACGGAATCCTCCGTCATCGAATCCAGAACTGTCTCATCATATCCCGCATCCGGTGTCAGCACAGATATCATGAAATTCAGGATATCATCAATTGGCTGATACAGTGTCCCATAATTTGCATCCTGCTCCTCTTGGGATTGTGCCATCATCGCTTTATACTGTGCAACAATCTTCGTAAGTTCTGCTTCCGTCAGAGCTCCTGCATACCCTTTCTTATTTTCTGCAAGCTTTCTCGTTGCCAGCATTCCTGTGCTGACTGCTCCATGCGCATCCACGTACCGGTTGCTGGTCGCTGCAAATCCACTGAACACTGCTGCCAGTATCACCATCAGACCAACGGCAAGCACATTTAATTTCTTCGAAAAAATCCGTTTCAATTCTAATTTAAGCATCCTATCGTTCCTCCGATTTCTCCCCGAAATAAAGCAAAAATGCATCTTCCAGATTCTTCTCTGTCAGCACAGCTTCCGCCATCGGCTTCTCCTTCGATATGATCCGAAGCTCTGCTCCATTTTCGGTAGTTTTGATATTTCCAACCAGATATTTCCGCATATAGTTCTCGACCATATTTCTCGGCACCTGACACAGCCATACGCGCTCCTGCATGGACGCAAGCAGCTCTTCCGCAGTTCCTGTATAGCACAGCGTTCCATCCTTCATCAGCATGATTTCATTTGCAATGTATTCAATGTCCGACACAATATGGGTGGATAACAATACAAGCCGATCCTCGGACAGCTCACTGATCAGGTTCCGGAACCGTATCCGCTCGTTCGGATCAAGTCCCGCTGTCGGCTCATCTAACACTAAAATCTTCGGATCGTTCAACATTGCCTGCGCAATTCCCACGCGCCGGACCATACCTCCAGACAGATGCTTCATCTTCCGTTTTCTGAACTTCCACATACCTACCTGCTCCAAAAGCTGTTTTATTCTCCTGTTGGCAAATGCAGGCTTTAGTCCCTTTATCGAAGAAATGTACATCATATAATCATACACACTCAGATCAGGATAATACCCAAACTCCTGCGGCAGATACCCAAGCACCTCCCGGTAAGCACTGCCAAGCTTCCAGATCTCCTTGCCATCCCACAGAATCTCTCCTTCCGATGGCTGGATGATCGTACAGAGCATCCGCATCAATGTTGTTTTTCCCGCACCATTGATTCCGAGCAATCCGTAGATGCCCTGCTCCATAACACAGTTTACTTCCCGGACGGCGGCTACCTCACCATACCGTTTTGTTACATACTTAAACTCTAATTTCATTCGTGTAATCCTCCAATATTTTTTCGTCGAAGGTCAGTGACTTCCGAACACAATACACAGCATACGCAAATGTCAGAAACAGCATCGCTTTCCAGATTGGAGATGCAATCCTCTGATAGATTGCATCATTTGCAACCAGCATCGTCCAGATTGCCACCCATACCAGACACAACAACACGGCAACATATTCCGATCGTTCCCACCGGCTATACAACACGCGGAAGCAGATACAGCATGCCACATTGACCGGAAGTAAGAAGTTCACAACCAGATTGTTCAGGGTAAGTGCTGTTGTCTGATACGTCACTGCAAGAAATAGCATGATTATCGCGAAATCCACTGCCACAAACAGCAGGACTCTCGCCGCACAGATCTGGCGCAGCGTATAATACGATGCCTGTTCCACCTCAATCGCGCCATATCTCCGATTTTTCCAGATTTCAGGAACGATCAGAATCACAAACATCGTTGCGAAAATTCCCATAAGCCGCATCGTCTCTTTCATGTCGGTGGCATTGTTGCTCAGCCACAGCCATAGATACAGAAGCACTCCGCCCTGCAATACCCACCATCTTTTTTTGATGAGCCGGGACTGCTCATATAAGAATTCAAAATACGATGTCCTCTTTGATCCCATCTGGAATGCCTGTTCTGTCAGAATATCCTGACACGCGTTTATTGTGCGTGTTTCTGCTTCTTCCCGTATACATGTCCTCTGTACAAAATCTCTATATTCCTGTATCCGTTGCCCGTAAGTTTTCATTCTTCCACCTCCAATTCTTTGCCCAAAAGTTCCTTCGCCCGTCCAATCCGGTATTTCACCAGTGAAAGCTTGATCTGAAGCAATTCTGCGATTTCCCTCTGCTTCAGCTCCTGAAAGAACGATAAAATCGCAACTTCCCGCAGCTCCTCCGGCAGCTTCCGCACCGCCTGTTCGATATCCAGCCGGATACCAACCGTGTCCACACGGTTTTCGGATTCCACCTCTGGCAGTTCTTCTAGCGGAATATCCTTTTTCTTCTTATAATAATTTTTCACTACATTTCCGGCGATCGTGTACAGATAATTTTTTACTTTGCCATATTCTCTGTATCGATCTAAGCTTGCGAATGCTCTGGCAAACACTTCCTGTGTCAGATCCTCCGCTTCATATGTGTCATATATATGCAGCAAACAGTACTGATAAATGCTTGGATAATATTTCCTGACCAGTCTCTCACATGATTCCTCATCCCCAGCTCTCGCCCAGTGCACCAGCAGGAAATCGGTTGTAGACTCCATTCTCGCTCTCACCTCTTTTCTATCTCTACTTACTATAACAACATACGCGTCAGAAAAGTCAGTTTTATTTTTAAATTACATAAAAAAAGGAGCTTATCGCTCCTTTTTCATATCCTTATTCCGTTCTTCCGAATATCTCATACAAGATCAGATCCCGCATGCGCTCCATCGTGACTTCAAACACCGTCTGATGCAGCATCTCTTTTCCCTCTGCGGCAAGTACATAAACCTTGATCAGGTTCGCCACAAGTGGAATATTCACATCCGGGCGGATACCTTCCATATGCTGAAAGAATTGAATTCCCGTCTCCGTCTCTTTCTGCAGATCCGCTCTTGCCTGTTCTGGAAGCATTTCCAGCAGACGCTTCTCATCCTCCGGTGTCAGACTTGGAAATACACTGTACCGCTCGTCGATCATCATTTTCAGATACGTGCGCGTCTCTGCCGGACCAGCCTTTTCCTTTCCGTTCAATGCAATCTGGATCAGCTCTGGAATCTTTCTTCTCCGGTATTGCATAACCTCATACACATATTCTTCTTTCGACGAGAAGAAATTATAAAACGTACTCACACCGATGCCGGCTGCCTCCGTGATCTTGGCAACCGACATATGTGTCATTCCATACTGTTTCAACAGGTCAAACCCTGCATCCAGCATTTTCTCTCTATACTCTGCCCGTTCTTCCTCCGTAAATACCCGTTTTGCCATCTGTATCCTCCCAAAAAGCTACTGAAGAAATCTACTCGTTTCTGTTATTTTCCTTCAAAGCTTCCACCATGTCAATCCTTGATATTTTTTTCTTCTGGAGAAGAATGGAAATCTCATAGACTACCCATGTAAGTACGAAACCAATCACCAGGGTTCTGGCTGTGAGAACCGGTGACAACAGCATACCATAATTCTCGATTGTATCTGAATAACCGACCTTGACAAACATATATGCAGCCGGGATTCCAATCAGATATCCGATGCATACCAGAATATGATTGACATTCAATACCCGGTTTGAAATCTCTTTCTGGCTGAAACCAAGTACCTTCATAACCGAAATATTGGTTGCTGTTTCTGCCACGATCATGTTGATGATCAGATACAGCACAAATACACCAAGCACAACTCCTACGATCTCAAATATAACCATGATCGCATGCATCGGTCCCATCATATTCTCCATCGTGTCTGCCGTGACAGTCATCGTTGTCTCGCTTGCCACACGGTCTTTGTCAAGCGACAATGCATCCTTGCTTATAATGCAGTTATAGGCATCACGGTCTACACCTGCCAGTGCCGTTGCATTTTCTCTTCCTGTGTACAGATAGCAATGCGTGTTGTCTGTCACGATTCCACTGATTGTTACCTTATGTTCTTTCAGGTCTGCAATATTGCTGAAGGTAAGGGTATCACCTGTCTTTATACCATAGGTCTGTGCAGCCGCACTTGTCAGATAATATTTGTCCAGATCAAGCACGTCACCACTGTCCGTCTTGTCCGGGAAATATTTTGAATCCTTGCTGATTCCCTGTGCAGAAAGCTGTACTGTGTTTCCCGCTACCTCATAGTAATTCTGGAACAACGCCTCGCCCTGCTCCGGCGTGCCTTCCTCTAACGAATTCAGCCGGTACAGATATTCGTACTTGATAGAGCTTGTAAGTCCTCCATGCATCAGCGTATCCAGACTGTCTTTCATAATAAATCCTGTCAGAATACAGAATGCAGCGACAGCCACACCAAATGCCGTTACAATGCTTCTTCCCGGATGTCCGATCACGCTCCGCACCCGCATCTTTGTCTGTGTCTTTGCATGACTCTTCTTCATCACGCCGACGGTCTTCGTATCTTTTCCTGTGTTTCTTAAGAGATCGACCGGTGACTTCTTCAAGAGCTTTGCCGCCTGGATTGCGATAGCCACGCAGTAAAGAACTGTCGGTACAACCAGCGCCACAACGATCGATGGTACATTGTAGGTCGGTGTATAAGTAAGCTTTTCAAAATCATATTCGATATAGAATTTGCACAGCAGTCCTGTCAGCGGAACGGACACAACCAAGCCAAGTACACTTCCAACAACGCCCGGCAGTACCCCATACCGCATATAATGTCTTATGATCTGCTTCTTGGAAAATCCCAGTGCCAGAAATGTTCCAAGCAGATACTGTTCCTGTCTGATATTTCTTCCAAGTACCATAACAACGAGTGTGATAATAATGATAAACATAACCGGCGCATACATGGTCGCCATGTTCGTAACGGCATCTCCCTCGTTGACCGGCATGGAGATTCGCGTGTTCGTGGTTGCCGCCATATAGCTTGCAATCACATAATCTTCATTTAACTTCTCACGCACTTCCTTGGAATTATCCTTGTTGTATTTGATAGAATAATCGCTTGTCTCATCTGCGTCAATCTTGTCATACTCCTTGCAATCAACAACGATAAGGGCGAATTTCTCACTGTCTATATAGCCGGACAGCTTCTCAAGCATGTAGATATAATCTGCCTTCGTCGTGTAGGCAGATACTTTATAATCATATGCCCCAAGAGAAATCGTATCTCCAACCTTGATGTCATGCACATCTGCAAAATCCTGTGTCAGAAGTGCTTCCCCATCGCCCGGTTCATGTCCGTCCCGCACCTCACAGAGATTCAATTTCTCCGGCATCGGGAATACACGGATCGTGGCACCTTTCAAGTCTCCGCTTTCCACAGTTATATCCTTATACCGGCTGTATTCCAGTATCACATCATATTCCTGTTCCAGCTTCTCCATATCTGCATCGGACAATGGCTGATAGGTGACAAACTCTGCATCCTCCGTCTTATAGTTCTTCACGAAATCATCCACAACCTTTGTCAGTGTGTGTCCGGTTGACACAGCGGCGACAATCACCATAGATGTCAGCATCGTAAGAATGATACTGATAATATAAAACGCGATGTTTTTCTTTATGCTGCGGCCAGCTCTCTTATTGATCGTCATATTACAACTCCATCTCCTCTACTCGTTTCTTGTCTGGATTCTTCTGATTGGATACAACCTTGCCATCCGTAATCTTGATGATCCGGTCTGCCATTTCGGCGATATTCAGGTTGTGTGTAATAATCACGACTGTAGTTTTATATGTATCATTCATTTTCTGCACACGCTGCAATACATCCTTTGATGACTTCGTATCAAGCGCACCGGTCAGCTCATCGCAGAGAAGAATATCCGGCTTCTTCACCATTGCCCGCGCGATGGCGACACGCTGCTGTTGACCACCGGAAAGCTCCTTAGGGAAATGTGTCTCATACTTCTTCAATCCCAGCTCCTCGATCAGCGTGTCGGTACTGAGCGGCTCCTGCACAAGCTCTGCTGTCATCTCAATATTCTCACGCACGGTAAGATCCGGTGTCAGATTGTAGGACTGGAACACGAATCCTAGCTTCTCTCTCCGATACAGCTCCAGCTCTTTTGCAGACATCTTCTCCAGATCCGTTCCGTCTACCAGCACGCTTCCTTCCGTCACCTTATCCAGACCACCAAGTATATTCAGCAGTGTACTTTTACCACTTCCACTCGGTCCTAAGATCACGACGATCTCGCCCTTCTCGATTCCAAACTCGGCATGATCGAGCGCGAACACCGTCGCTTCTCCCTTTCCGTATTTCTTTACCAGATTTTTTCCTTCGATAAACATTCTGCGTCCTCCCTGCTATATGCGAATATTTTTATTATTTCATTCGCATATATGTTAGTTCTAACTAACCTATTTGTCAAGAGCTTTTACGAATGTTTTTTAATTTTTATTCGTATGGTGGCAAAAAAATAACGGTGCAGCATAATTTTTTCTACGCTACACCATTAATTAGCTCTCTTATATTCCCCTTATTCATCCTCTGTCTCATAATAATAAGAATAATCAATCCCCTTCATAAAAATCTCCCTATCTGTTATTTTTTCAGTGAGGGCTGTTTCGATTAATTTCTTAATAGGTTGTGAGTCAACAGGACTTTTTTCCATTGCGGAAAGATACTCTTTTTTATCGATTTTTTCCCAGTCAATACATTTTTTTATCCTTGCTTTTAAAATATTATCCAACCAAATTCTTGTAGCTCTTCCATTTCCCTCCATGAAAGGGTGTGCTATATTTGCCTCTATATATTTATCAACTATTTCATCAATCGTGTTCTCTGGCATTTTTTCTATATATTCAAATACCGAATCAAAATACATGCAATTTGCAAAAACAAATCCTTTTTTAGAAATGTTCTTATTTCTAATTTTTCCAGCAAAATCATACAATCCTTCAAATAAATACGCATGAATCTGTTGAAGCCCTTTAATCGTCCCTACTTCTATCGTATCTAAAATTGAATTCCCATACAATTCATATGCCTTTTTCTTACTTCGCTCATCTATTGGATCGTTCATACCTTTTATCCAATCCAAAAACAAAAGCTTACTTTGGGCTGGAAGTAACAGAAATAATGTATCAATTCCCGCTTGATTAATACAATCCGTATTATATTTTTTACCATCCTGTGCTGTCAATTTCAGTTGTCTACAAAATGGTAACAACTCAATATGTCTTTTCTTAAACGTGTTCCAATATATTCTTGAATTTGAACTTATTTCTAAAGCATCAATAATATCAGTTGCAGCATACCACCAACTATTTGTACTATCATCCCACCTGGCTCTTACTGCTTTTTTATTAAAAAATCTAATTGATGTTTTTGTTTGCATTGAAAAAATCACCTCGTAAATACACTCTAACACACTAAAAATCAGTTGTCTACAAAATGTTGACAACTGATTTTCTTTCATTTTTCGTTTATATCTACATCACACACAGATACACGAAATACGCCGCATAGCAAATCAGCATGAAGATGCCGCATGGGCGCCGCAGCTCCTTATGCTTATATGTGCCAATCCACAAAATCACACCAACTATACCCGCAATGATCGTATCTATAATGAATTTGCTTTCAAATGGCACCGTGCAGATGAGTGCGGTTGTACCAATCACGAACAGGATATTGAAGATGTTGCTGCCAACGATATTTCCGATTGCAATTCCTGCATTTCCTTTTTTCGCTGCCGTGACGGATGTCACAAGTTCCGGCAGAGACGTTCCGAATGCCACGATCGTAAGTCCGATGAACCGCTCGCTCATGCCGAAATATCTGGCGATTGCCGATGCGCCGCTGACCGCGAAATCACTGCCCTTTACAACCAGCACACCACCGATCACCATGAAGAGAATGCATTTCCATAACGGATAATCCTTCGCCGTTTCCTCTTCCTGATCCGTTCCTTTCTTCGCCATAACAAACAGATATCCGAGATACAGCAGGAACAGAATCCAGAAGATTACACCTTCCACAAATGTTACCTGTCCACCAGTAATTCCGAACACCAGCAGAACAATCGTAACCACAATCATAAATGGAATCTCATAGCGAAGTGTTGATGTCTGAATCGCCACATTCGTAATCACCGCTGTTATTCCAAGGATAATCAGAACATTTAAAATATTACTTCCAACGATATTTCCGATCGTGATTCCCGCATTCTTCTGAAGCGCTGCCGTGATACTGACTGCTGCCTCCGGCATACTCGTTCCCATCGCAACGATCGTCAGTCCAATGATGAGCTGTGGAATCCCGAGCTTCTTCGCGACACTCGCCGCGCCCTCCACAAACCAGTCTGCTCCCTTCACAAGAAACAAAAAACCTACCAACAAAATAACAACCTTCCAGAACATCTTTTTTACCTCTCTTTCCTTGTTTTATTTTGCAGTAGGTATAAAAAAAGAGACTCCTACTGCATAAACAGTAAAAGTCTCGCTATTTCATCACTTTCCGAGTTATATGTTTCAATAACTGTCCTGACGAAGAAGTGAACCGAACCCAATCGGCAAGCTACTCCCTTTTTATATGTGTATTCTAACAGACTTCATTTTATGAATCAAGAGCAAAAATAAATTGTTTTATTCATTATTTCTCATCATAATATGACTCAACCAAAGCACAATCCATAATCAACACATAAAAGACATTTCCATAATAACGGTTCTTGACAATTCTTCCATGATCCAGAACCGGATGATACGTTCCATCTTTTTTCGCGAAATGGAATTTTACATAATCATTATTTCCGCTGACCTTTGAATTAATCTGATCCCAGATACTTTTTTCGACCGCATCCTGTTCATCCGGCCGGATCAGATTTCGGAACCTGTGATCTGTGTAAGCAAGAAAATCGTCAAAATCTCTGCACCCTGCAAACTCAATCAATTCCTGATTTGCAAATAATATATGATCATCCTCCGGATCAGCAATATAAATCAGAAACGCACCCGGGAGATTCTTTGATACATCCTGCAATGCAAACCCAAGCTGGCTTCTATGCTGTGTTTTATAATCTCCACGATATGCAAGGCAATTATGCTTACCATGCATCTTTACTTCATAAAGTGCCAGATCCGCCCGTCGAATCAGATCCGATATATCTTCGCAGTCCTTTGGAAATTCTGCATATCCAACAGAAATATAAAATGGATGACTCTCTTCCTTATATTCAAACTGCCGCGGCATCAAAGTGAATTTTTCGATTTTTTCCTTTGCTTCCTCCGCCTTGGTTCCGAACAAAACAATCGAAAATTCGTCTCCTCCATTTCTGCACAGGACTGCATCTTTCCCAAAGCACTCCTGCATGCTCTTTGCAAGTGTCTGCAATGCTTTATCGCCAGTCGCATGTCCATACATGTCATTGATAAATTTGAAATCATCAATATCCATCTGAACACCCACACAAGATACATCCGGTTGCTCCTGTATCTTCTTTTTCACCTGCTCATCAAACCCTTTCCGGTTTAAAAGCCCGGTCAACGGATCTGTCGTTGATAACTTTTTCAGAATTTCCCGATGCTGCTCCAACCTCAGAATTACCACTGTGAGCCCCGTCATCAGCGCAATAATGCAAAGCCCTATAATTAAATTCACAGGCAGGTCATTTCCATGATTCCATCCAGCCTTTGGCATGACTGCTAACCGGAATGAACATCCACCAAGTACAAACGTATAGGTCACCGGACTTTGCAAAGGCTCTCTGGATGCAGAGACCTCCTCATAATCCTCCGATAACGGTGATATTGTCATAGACAGACAATAATCATATCCAAAATTCGCAAGTGCCTGTACAGAATCTGCAAAGATATCAGGCACACGGATAATAACAATTGTGAATCCCCAGAATGCAGGTTCTCCATTTGCATCATTCAGATACACGGGATTTCGGATTGCAATTCCTTTTCCCCCTTGTTTCAGCTCAAACGGTCCCTGCATCGTCGTAAGATTATGATCTCTTCCATACCTGCAGATCTCTCCCCGGCTCTCATCATGAATCAGGTCAATCTTGCCGGCTTCATTTCCAGCCTCCGGGCAGATCTCTGTCACAACGCCTTCCGGTGCAAGCTGTATGCTCTGAATGAAATCTGTCATCTGATTTTCAGCAGCCTTCTGGAAATTATCTATCTTTCCATTCTCACTAATCAAGATTTCCTCAAGCACATCTGTAATCGCAATTCCACGGTTCATATCCCCCATCAGACGCTCCGCATATGTCTTTGCATTCAGTTCGGTAATCGTCCGCACCTGTTTTCGATTCGTATCATAAGAGTGATATAAAATAACTGACAGAATCAGACATCCAAGTCCAAAGACAGCGATCGGCAATATCCATATTTTCTTATGTTTTCTATATTTCATGTGCACTACCTATTTCTGTATTCGCAACACTTATCCATCGTCGTTTTCTTTAAAAATTATAAATAAGATATTTTATTCTGTCAATTCATTTATCCTGCTATAATCAATCCTATTTCCAAATAAAAATACCACACAGCCTCGGATTTCATTGCAGCAGTATTTTTTTCAAACAGCAAAAATACATCCCAACTGTAAATGCTGCACCTAAGCAATCAGAAATCGCACTCGCATAAAACACGTATTCCAACGGAACTACTAACGGCAGAATCAAAACACCTGCCACATATAATCCCTTACGGAAAAATGAAATCGGTATTGCTTCTTTTACCATTCCCATTGCTGTAAATCCATCCACAAACGCGAATTGAATTGCCACAAATACAAACCCCATAGAATAACGTCTCACAAATATGGAAGTCTGCGCAATTGCATCCGGATCACTAAGGAACAACCGCACAAAAAGCTCCGGCTTTCCCATAATCAAAAGCGTGATAAATCCAAGATAAATACCACTATAAATCAAAACCCACCGAAAGCATTGCAAAATCCGCTTATAATTCCCGGCTCCATAATAATAACTGAATAAGGTTGAACATCCATTTGTCAATCCCTCCGCCGGACAGATTGCGACAACCATCACACTCTGCACCACCGCTGCATAAGAAATATACTGATCCCCATATATACCACCATATTTTCTAAGCATAGCATTCAAAAGAATAATCAGCATGTTATCCAGCACAACAATCGCAAATGGCATGCTTCCAATACCAAGCATCTTCATACATACTTCTCTGCTATATTGACCGAATCCAATCCGCACCGGCATAGTTTTCCTTGTAAGAATAAATAACACATATACAAGAACCCCCACCTGAGATATAACTGTTGCGAATGCAGCTCCGGTAACCCCCATATTTAAGCCATAAATAAAAATCGGATCTAATACAATATTCAGTACCGCGCCAATGATAATCGCAAGCATGCCCTGACGTGCATACCCCTGTCCCATAATAAAACGATTCAGGCCAATACCACAGATAACCGCGCCTGTTCCCAGAAGATAAATCGTATAATAAGAGACTGCAACCGGATACATGCTGTCACTGCATCCAAGCATATAAAGCAGAGGTTTCCGTACCACGAACAAAATACCTGTGATAAAAACGGAAAAAACTATCGTCAACAGAAATGCATTATTTATTGCCTGTTGTGCACGTTTCTGATTATTTTCTCCCAGAGATATACTCATCAGGGCAGCCCCGCCAACTCCGATCAGCGATGCAAACCCCGAAATTGCAGTAAATGCAGGTGCACAGATTCCGATGCCTGCTAATGCAATCTCCGCTCCTGACTTCATATGTCCGATATAGATCCGATCTACAATACTATATAGAATATTAAAAAATTGCGCTAACATTGCAGGAATTCCCAGACCCCATATAAGTTTCTTTACAGGCAGTGTCTCGAATTTTTTATCCATCATCGTGCTCCTTTTATCAAAATAAAAGGGTGTCCAAGACATCGCCTTATAACACATGTTACATGTGCCGTACCTACGGCGGTGTCCTGAACACCCTTGACCATCATCCGGTGACAATGGCTGGTTTCTCATAAATTGAATTTAGGCTATCATATGGTTCGAAATTTGTCAATCTTTCAATTATAAGTCCTGCAACGTATTTTTCTTATATGTGCGTACTGGATTGTACCAGTAATTTTTGTTGCACACGTCAAATCACAGTCATAATGCATTATCATCAAAAAAGATTAACCAGCTTCTGCCAGAACGAAAGATGTGCCTTCTCCGTTTCCGCTTCATCTACGGTCTCCGCCGGCTTTTCTATTGCCTCTGTTTTAATTACAAACTGTACCGATGTCACATTTGTATTCTTGTCAGAAATAAATGAGTGTGTCGGACCATTATCCCCTGATATCGACGACACCATGGAATCGATCTGATCGCCAATCTGTTCATCCATGCCTTCTGTTTTTTCCGCAAATTCACCCGTTCCATCAGCAAGCTTTTTTGTTCCATCATATAGTTTTGCTACAGCATCATTCAGATTTCCGACAGAAACCTTAAGAACACCGGTACTGCTATACAGCTTATCCATATTTACCTTCAGACTGTTCGCGCCAGATGCCGCATTACTTACCGCATTTGTATAGGAGACCAACCCCTGATAAAATGTTCCATAATTATCAAGCTGGCCTTTCAGAGCAGATACCTGTTCTGCCGTAGCGCTCACCTTTGCCACCGCTGCATTGATTTGTGCAGTCACTTCATCAGATCCCATCATCTGCTGGATATAAGCCTCACGAATCTGAGACTTCTGATACTCGGAAAGACTATCCAACGCTCCCTGCAGAATTTGATCTTTCTGCTCTTGTGTAAGCTTTGCCGCTGCCCCACTTAATATCTGTGATTTCTGTTCATCTGTCATACCGGAAACAGCCTGCGCTACCTTTTGTTTTCCATCTTCCGACTGGAGATACATATTTGCCTGTTCGTCCGTACATCCGCTTTGTATGAGCTGTTCATAGACCGCCTGTGCTGCAACCTGTGCATACAGTGTATCTGCCTGCTTTGAAATATATGACAGATAGATTGATTCGGACTGTGTCTGGATGTATCCCTGATATAATTCAGCCGCTTTCTCATTTACCTGTGACGTCACCTGTTGTAATGCTGCCTGATACGCTTCATTATACACAGCATCTGCATTCATCGTTCCAAGCAGTCCAACAAGTACATCTGAATACGTGGCCGGAGTCAGTGTCACGGTCTCGAATCCATTTGCACTAAGCTGACTGTTCAGTGCTGTTGCCGCTGCACTGCAAAGTCCCTCATATGCGGTATATGCACCGTTTTTCAACTGGTCACTCTTTTGGGTCAAGGTTGAAAGACCGGAAGATAATTCCCCTGCACCGCCTGCCAAGGTACCGACTCCCGAATTCAGTTCTCCAACCTTGCTATTCAATGTGCCTGTAGCATCTGCAAGCGTTCCTGTTCCTGTACTAACATCAGACGCCCCATTATTGACAGTATCAACAGCCTCAACAATTTCGTTTACTTTGTCCGTTAATTCTGCATCATCTATTTCTATATCCAGATTCAGATGTACACCATTTATGGTAACCGCATCCATTGAAAAATCCGTTACATCTGCACATATAACTGCATCCACGCCTTTCCCCGGCAGGATTGTATACGTGAGCTGTTTCTTGCTTCCAACATTTGCCTCGGTCGCCCCCTCTGCCTTTATATTTGTAAAATTATCTGTATCGAATGAAAAAGCAGCCTGAAGCGCATAATTATCATAGAAATCGCCCTTGTAGTCTTGATTTTTATCTACCTTGAACTTTATTTCCAATGCACCGCTTTTGCCGGCTAAATCTTCACCCGCATACTCCTTTCCATCAAGGAAATACCGGATCGATATATCCCATGGAAGATTCCTATTCTTCATTGTTCCCTGATAGTAGACCCTGTCAGCATCCGAAGAAAATGAAATCTGATCTCCACTCTGTGAAATTTCATCTGTTGTGTTCAACATCTTAACTGCTGAATAATCGCCATAGTCGGTAATCTCTCCGCCCGAAAAAATATTGACTGCCTCCATATCATTAACATTTCCTGCACTATCTGTCATCACATAAATAACTTCTTCCTTTTCTGATGGCAGTGTTGCTGCACACACCGGCATTCCCATAGAACCGGCTAATAATAATGATAACATTCCAGCGGTTATTTTCTTTCCTGTTTTCATGCTTCCATTTCCTCCGTTTTTCTTTTTTTCACAATCCATTTATCAGACAAATACAGTAATCCCGGTAAAACAAACAATATAATCGCAAGAGAACATAAGGTTCCCTTTCCAAGGAAATATCCAAGCTGCGAAAGAAGTCCATGCGTCGAAAATGCACCGAGAAGGAATCCTACAACAGTAAGTACACTTCCCGAAGTCAGTACCGATACTGTTACCGCCGAAATCGTATTTACAACGGCATCTTTTTTTGAATTGCTTTGGCGCATTTCCCTGTACCGGTCTGTCAGAAGGATGGCATAATCCACCGTTGCACCGAGCTGAACTGAACTGATAATCAGATATGCTATATAAAATATTGATTTATCCGCAAAATACGGTATTGCAAGGTTTATCCAGATTGCGGTTTCTATTGCCAAAACAAGAATTACCGGCAGAACCAGTGATCTCATCGTGATCAGGAGTACCAGGAAAACTGCCCCGATTGCAACAAGGTTGACCTTGACTGTATCTGCTGTTACCGTATCCATCAGATCATAGGTCGATATACCTTCTCCTGCCAGATACCATTCCCCGGGATAGAACTTTTCCGCAGTTTTTCTTACATTTTCCACCAAAGCAAAGGTATCATTTCCTTCATAATCAGCATCCATTGTCAAAACCATACGTGTATAATGTTCACTGTTTAACTTTGACAACACTCCATGATCAAGATATTGTTCCGGTATTTCTGTTCCCACAGTATCTACA
This sequence comes from Lachnospiraceae bacterium UBA4711, assembly GCA_002404515.1. Taxonomy (GTDB): domain Bacteria; phylum Bacillota; class Clostridia; order Lachnospirales; family Lachnospiraceae; genus Coprococcus_C. The sequence continues at coordinate 17,763 of DHJV01000017.1, forward strand.
TAAGACAGAATGCTTTTTACCTGCGGGATTTCATGAAGGGCATCCGATAATTTCTTTTCCTGTGCCGTACTGTCAAGCGGTATCATAAGCACATAGGTGTCACTTTTTCCAAATGCAGCTTCAATCTTTTCGGTATCCGCTCCCGGCTGTGTATTTGTTCCAAACAAGTGAGATGCACCGTAATAAAAGCTGTTTGCATTTGATGCCAGATAGCTCGGTATAATGAGTATGGCAAAGACAATCACACACGGAATCATAATACGGCTGACAAGCTTTCCAAATTTCTTAAAAGACGGGACAAACGGTCTGTGTTTTGTCTTATCAACCCATTTATACGTAGCCAGTATCAACGATGGCATAAAGACAAACACAGTAATCAGACTAATTGCCACACCTTTGGCTAATGCCAGTCCTAAATCCGGTCCGATTCTGAATCGCATAAGGCATAACGCGACAAATCCGATTACCGTCGTCAACCCACTCGATAAAATGGAGCTTGTCGACATGATTAATGCCTGTACCATTGCCTTTTCAGGATCAGAGGCTGTCTTGCGGCATTCCGTAAAACGGTGCAAAAGAAAAACTGAATAATCAAGCGATACCGCAAGCTGCAGGATACTGCCTGCTGCATTTGTCACAAAGGATATTTCTCCAAAAATGAGATTCGTTCCACCATTTATCACAATCGCGACACCAAGTCCTGCCAGAACAATCGCCGGTTCAACAAAAGAGGTCGTTGTAATTATCAGGACAAGGACCACAAATATCACTGCAAAAGCAGTAATTTTTGACACTTCTTTAACTGTACTTGCTGTCGCATATGCAGTCGTGACAGCACTTCCTGACATCGCATTATCCGGACCGATAATTTCACGGATTTCATTTACAGCTTCTTTTCTTTTATCTTCCTCTATTGTCACAGAAAAAAGCGCATGATTGTCCTTATAATACTTCTCCACAGTATCCGGATCAGACATTTCCAGTGGTGTTGTGATATTAACCACATCATCCAGCCAGGTAACATCGGTCACACCATCTACAGCCAGAATCTTTTCTTTATAATTAAGTGCCTCTGGAACAGATACATTTTCTACCATTACACGGGCATTGGGAATCCCACCATCATATTCCTGATTCATCAATTCCAGAGCCTTTGTGGACGCACTTTCTGCCGGAAGGTAATCATACATATCATAATCTACCGCCACAAACTGCTTGCATACCAGGCACACGATAAATACAATCATAAAAACTACAATTATCACTTTTCGTCTCTTTACTATGTGTTCATAGAATTTAGCCATTTTGTTTTATCTCCTTGTTTGTTTATAACCCCGCTATTTTTTGGTGACATTGTAATAAAATAATACACGCCTTAAAACGGACAATTCCATAGGGAAAAGGTAAAAACCGGACAAATCGATATTAATTGATGGGAAAATAATGATATTTATAAACATTAACCATATAATCTGTATTCACTATTGAATCATTTTCCGGTCATGTGTATAATAATCAGGAAAGGATCGGTAAATTGACATGAAGCACGAAATAACATCTATGAATACTAAGAAAATGTTTGCAGCCTCATTGAAAGGGTTCATGGAGAAGAAACCTTTGTCCAAAATTACAATCAGCGAAATTGTAACAGACTGCGGAGTAAACCGAAAAACCTTTTATTATCATTTTGAAGATATCTATGCATTATTAAAATGGATGTTAGAGCAAGAAGCTATAGAAGTAATTAAACAGTTTGACTTATCGGTAGACTGCCGGGATACTGTTCTGTTTGTTATGAATTATGTAAGACAAAACAAGCATCTGCTGTGCTGTGCCTATGATAGTATGGGTCGCGACGAATTGAGGCACTTTTTCTGTCTTGCTTTTATGGGCATTATAAAAAATTTTATAGATTCTACGGAAAAACAGCTTAATCTTCACATAGATAAGGATTTCAAGACATTTCTTTCCCACCTCTATGCCGAAGCCGTCTCCGGGTTACTGGTAAGTGAATTTACAAGCAACGAAGACCATGATCCGGAAAAGGCTGTCGAATTTTTCTCACTGGTAATACAAAGTGCTATTCCAAGTGCGTTAATCAATGCACCGGTCGGATGCTGATTGTTACAAAGCTTTCTCGAAATTGGTCTTAAATCCCATTTGTATACATATATACAATCACCGGTACCGTCACAGCAAGCAGCACGACACCAAGTGTCATAATCAATTTATAACCTTTTCTGTTATTCTCGTCGAGATATTCATCCGGATTCTCTGGATTTATGTAGATACCATAATATGCCCCAATCTCAAAATAATTCAGATTTGTGTACATGCCTTTTCTAAGAATCTTTTCCTCTCCGTTATAAGAGATACTGTAAACCGGCATCGTTACATGCTTTCTTCTATGCGCACCTGCGGCAGACGCACTTTCAATATCAATACATTTTGCCTGAACCGCCTGTGTACATACCCGCTTCAGGTATCGGATTTTTCCAACCGCACTTGCTATCATAATTATCCCGGCAAGCGGAAATATCCAGATCAAAATGTATGGTGCATATTGATCCAGCATCGCCAAAGCAATTTCTCCTTTTGTCAAAATACAAATTCCACATACAAGCAATGCAATACCGGCAAGCGGAAATACCAATAGAATAAATGGATATGGTTTGGCTTTCCTGTTGCAGATTACGGCGATCAAGCCAATCACAAGAAAAAACTGTCCAAACAGCACAAGAAGAATCCCTGTGTGATTCTCCAGTTTGGAACAAAACAGCATCGCTGCAATCGATCCAAGCCCCCAGATCAGGCAAAGCATTCCAATTATAATTCCCTTAGGATTGTTGTTCTGATTATCACTCATATTTTTTCCTGTACCTCCAACACTTCTGCGGTAATTGTATCTACATCATAAATTACAGATCTGAATAGCAGCACCATTTTCCATAACGGAAAATCCATGTTTCACATAAAATGGCACATTATTTTTGTCCTCCGGCATTCCTTCAATATACAGGAAGTCTTTATATTTTTCTTTTATGTATTCGATCATCTTCCCGGCAATCCCCTGTCCCTGATACGCAGGATGAACGAGAACGTAATGTATCTGCGCTAACATTTCAGTATCATCCAGGACTCTTGTAAGCCCGACCAGTTTTTCATCGTCCCACACAGTTAATACGGTTGATGAATGCATAAGTGCTTTGTATAAGCGTTCCGGATAATTTCCGGAAACCCAGTGAACAGACAAAAACAATTGCTGTACCTGCTCCTGTGTAAATCTCTTTTCCTCTGTAAATGTAAGCATATCTTCTCCTTATCTATGGTAATCACATTTCTGACATTGTACCATTTCGTTTTCACTATCTTCTTTATAAAAAATATCGGACCACTGACAGATACTTTGCAAAATAGGGACGACAGATTTTCCTTTCTGTGTCAAAGAATATTCCACTTTCGGCGGAATTTCATCATAAGATTTCCGGTCAACAATTCCATCTTCGATCAGATCTTTTAATGTTGCCGCCAGAACCGCATCCGTAATGTTATACATTTCCCTTCGTATCTCACTGTAACGCAGCTTCTCATTCGCAGACAGCACGCATATAATTCGCGACTTCCATTTACCGCCAAATACCGCAAGTCCATATTCAAGCGGACATCGTATATCATTGTCCAATTTTTTCTTATATTTTGCCATAAAAAATCACCTTGAAGCTTTTTTGTTTCATTATAGCCTAAAGGTGATATTTTTTGAAGTTACTATGGAATTTATTAGTATCCTGTATGTTAAATTTCTTTTTTGTTATCGACTCCAGGTGTTGTGACAATCACCTTAGAAGGAGTAATAATCAGTGCACCCTTTGCAGTTGCCGCGCCATTAAACATCTTCTCAACCATAGCCTTAAAGGTATCTACCACTTCGCCCTCGGTCACATACTCGGCAGTTCCTTTGATCTGATATCCTTCCAGACTCTGTGCATCATATGCGGAAACCGCAATCTTACCATCATTTGCTTTGATGTTGTTTAATGTTGTCTCAAGGAAAACATCTCCTACAACCAGCCTGCCATCCTCTGTAACATCCTTAAATGCAACCGGAACCACATTCGGCTCTCCATTTGCACAAGTCGCAAGATCCCACATACCATTTTTTAATACATTGATTACTGATTCATTTAACATATAATATACCTCCTGTTTCGTATCTATATAAGTCATTTGATACACCCATGTTAACGAATCTGCTTTTGTTTTGGAAGATATTAGCAAATTTATAAGTCGCTATTAAATTTCATAGTGAGATACACTCTCCCTACACCGCATCATTTTCAATGTCCTTGATTTTCTTTGCAGGAACACCGCCGACAAGCGTATTGTCAGGCACATCCTTCTTTACAGCAATTTAATTGCCGCAGCTCCGAATACCATTATCAGAACACCAAGTATTTTCTGTATGTTAATTGGCTTTTTGAGCGATTCAAACATTCCAAAATGATCGACCAGAATCCCACCTGTTGTGGAACCAATCAGAAGAATGACAACCGTCATTCCTGTTCCTACAATTCGTGATAGATAGACATTTGCAAGAATATATAAACCGCCAAGGATTCCTCCAATCCACATCCACCAAGGATTTTTTTTAGTTTTATCCTTCTTCTGTTCGGATTTATTGTTTTTCAAATGCAATACAATGCATGTAATTACCAGAAAGATTGTTCCAACCGAAAATGAAATAACCGATGCTTTTATTGGAGATCCAACAACTTTACCCAGATAACCATTTACCGCAGTCTGGGTTGCACTTAGCATTCCAGCACAAACACCAAATACTCTCCATAGCCACAAAGAGACACCTTCCGATTTTTGTTGCTTAGTATTGCCTGTTTTGGCTTCCTTTGCCATCGAAACCAAAACCACACCAACGATCACCAATACCGCACCTACAATACGAAATACAGATAATGGCGTTTTCTGGGAATAAAACAGTCCAAAATCATCAATAATCAAGCCCATTAAAATCTGACCAAGAACCGGTAGCACAACCGTCTGTACTCCACCTAATTTTGAAAACAATAAAATATTTCCTGTCAGAAATATCAGCCCACAGACACCGCCAATCCAGATCCATGTAGGTTCCTTCAGCAGCTCTGCAAAAGGTATATGTAACCCCTGTCCGGTAATCAGCAATAATGCGGACAGAAAAATTAACGCAACCAGAAACGATACTAAAGATGCATTATATGGTGAACCTACCTTTTTTCTTAATCTTGTATTTACACTCGTCTGTATAGGCAGACCGACACCTGCCAGAAATCCTAAGATAATCGACATAATTCCACCTTCTGTCCATGTTTGGTTATACGGTCACGGATTCTTCAATATCCGGTTCTTTGTGAAGAAATGATACAAACGTCATCTTTTTGTCGATCAGGTTTCCTGCAATTGCAACACCTTTTCCCATTGTAAATGCTGCCACAACGGTTCCGATTCCAAGTCCCAATATCTTTCCAAGTGCAAAATATGTCATGCACGCTGTAACAAGCAGACAAGTGACATCAAACGTGATTTTTACTCTTGCATATGGCTTATGGATGATCTCTGACAGATCCCTTGGGAACAGATCGGTTGGTATGATCGGCAGCTTGCACCGGTTTGACAACGCGATACCAAAGCAAAGTATTACATAGCTCACTACAAAATAGATGATCCGAAGTGGAATTGAAATCGGCAATTTCGTTATCCACAATTCATGCAGATCCATCAATTTACCAAACAGAAAACCTGCCACAAAGCTAAACAGGTAGGATGGAACGAATCGTTTCTTGAGTACCATCAATGTAATTACCAGAAGTCCCTGAAATATATACGTCCATGTTCCAAGCGTCAGCTTCGGAAATACCTCGCTAAATGCATACGGCACACTTGATATCGCAGAAATTCCTGAACCAGACTGGAGCATAAGTAAAACTCCCATGCTGTTTATAATAATTGCAAGCAACAATGCTGCCTCTCCTCTAAGTACAACTCTTCCGTCTTTCATGCTTTTTGCCTCTTTTTCTTATGAAATATTCGAATTTTTCCAGATGCGATTATAGTCCCATTTTTTCAGGATGGCAATACAGCAAATGAAATGGAATATTAGGACATTTATTTCTCTTAAACATTTTAATGCTTTTTCTGTATATCACTAGTCCGGCAAACTGGAAGTTGTCTATTTAATCCAAAATATTAGTAATTTCATTATATTCCTCATCGGTTAATACTTTGACCCATAAGCAGGGCTGAACATCTACAAATCCTGCTTTAAGCATTGTTTCTTGGTCCGGACTATCAAAATAATATAATGCAGGTTTATCTTTTCCCATAACACGATATGTGGCTAGATTGCATAAAACTCCTTTGTAATATACTTTCATAGAAAATTACCTCCTACCGCAAAATTGTTCCTCTCCGCAAAATCCCGATTTATATAACCCACGCTTCAATATTCTGAACATCTGCAAATTTTTGAAAATCAGCCTGCGCCTTCTCCATCAATGCTGGAAGATCAATATTATTTTCAAAGCAGTAAATTACAACAAGGACATCCTTTGTCTGTTCCGTCACCATGGCACGGGTCGAATCAGACATAGAACTTCCAAAGATACCTTCATCATCTGCAAGGACCAGCATATTCTCCATATCTAAAAATTCTTTTCCGATACCAGTATAACCTTCTCCTTTTTCGGCCTTCCTCAAAGTGATTGTGCCTTGAATATGTGCCAGATCATATGATCCGACTGACAATCCGCTTTCAATGGAAATCAAATTATTTACATCAACGACTGAATTGATACGGTATAAATCATCGCCACGACGAACTCTCCGCAAAAGTGCCTCTGACGAAACTCTGTATCTTCCCGGATTTCTTCCAAACGCCTTATACGCTGCACGGCTTCCCTTGACACCGGGAATATTATTCCATTCCTTCCCGTCAATTTCATTTTTTATTTGTGGCTGAACCAGATTATTCATATACTCCCAAAAGCCGTTATCCGATTCTTTTACCTCGGCGTTAAATCTAAGAAGACCTAAGCGAATATCTGAATATACTTCATAAAGTTTATTATCTATTTTTACTTCATATTTCATAATATGTATCTCCCATACAGCTTCCAACTTGTATTTCTGTCCATTCCGCATTGGGTAATTATGGAATCATTCAAGTAATTCCCCCAATTTTTCTCTACATATTTATCTGCTATTGGGTGGTTTTTTATATATTTCAATACTCACCCAATCATTCTCTGTATTTATCCATATTTCATTGGGGAATTTTCCCATATTGGCATTATTTACCCAATCCGCTCCTGAAAGAACTCTATATCTTCTCCAAGCGGTCCTCTGCCAAATGCAATCCTTGCCTTATATTCCAGAGCGGATGGAATCACAATATCCTTTGGTTCCACAAACACCTCGTACCCTGCTGCCTTCAGCTTTTCCACGCAGGCATCTACATCCTCGGTTGCAAGGGCAAAATGCCGGATAATTCCTGTCTCTGCTTTTTCTCCACCATTTGCGAATACTTCTAATACTGCATTTCCAAACTGAAACATGATTCCTTCGCTCCATGTTCTGGCAATCTCTAATTCTAAAATATCGTGGTAGAAATGTACCACTTCCTTATATTCCTCTTCGTTGGCACATTTCAGACATACATGATGAATTCCTTTTATCAAGCTCATTTTTAACTCCTTTTTCTAAAACAACCGCTCACACAGAATCGCTCTGACAACCGGATTAATCCCGCAGCAGTTCATCCACTTCCACTTCAAACGGCAGCTTACTCAATATATCCTGCTCCATATCCACGCCCGGATAGACTTCGATCAGCTTAAGACCGCTCTCCACCAGCTCAAATACACAGCGCTCAGTCACATAGATCACGCGCTGTCCGTTCGCTTTTGCCCGCTTCGCGGAGAAACTGATGCTCTTCACATTGTCCACAAATTTCGAGATGGCACCCTCATTCTGGATACAAACCTTCCCGTTTTTCTCTTCCACGCTTAATCCCTTCGTGTTAAATGTCAGGCAGAATACAACTGTCGGTGTCTTGGCTGTGATGTTCGCGAATCCACCAACGCCTGCAAATGCTCCCGGACCATTGTGTGCATTTACATTTCCGTACTTGTCGACCTCGATACCGCCCATAAAGCAGATATCCAATCCACCATTGTTATATAAGTCAAACTGATTCGCCATATCATAGATCGAATCCGCACCGATTACTGCACCGAATACCTTGCCCGATGCTGGGAATCCACCAACACCTCCGGATTCTACGGTGAGTGTGATCTTATCGAGCATGCCATTTTCTCTCGCATACTTGGATACCGTCTCCGGGATTCCGACACCGATATTCACGATATCATCCGGCTTTAACTCCTGTGCGGCACGCTTGCCAATGATCTCTGCGCTGGTGTTCACAACACTCTTCGTCATCGTCCGCTTCTCCAGCATCTCTGCCCAATCCTGCCACTGCGAATATGGAATCTCGAAACTACCGGTCAGCGATTCATACGCAGCGTGGCGCGGCTCTGGTTTGATCTCCACGATTGCATCGACGAGACAGCCAGGAATAATCGTACTATGTGGTCGGGATGGGCGTACCACCAGACGGTCCACCTGCACGATCACCTTGCCGCCATTTGCCTTTACCGCCTGACAGATGGATAACGCATCACCTGCCGTAAACATATCATCGAATGAAATATTTCCTTTGTAGTCTGCCGCCGTTCCCTTGATCAATGCGACATTGATCTTCGGCAATTTATAATACAGGAATTCTTCCCCATCTAACTCCACGTATTTGACAAGGGAATCATCCTTCGAGATGGCGTTGATTCCCGGTCCTTCCAGTCTCGGATCAACAAAGATGTCAAGTCCTACCTTGGATAATGCTCCCGGAAGTCCGCCTGCCTGCGCACGGATTGCATGCGAGATACAACCAAGCGGCAGATTGTACGCCTCGAATTTATCTTCGAGCACAAGCTTCTTCGTGCTGTACATTGCTCCAAAATGTCCGCAGATGATCTTGTCCACAGCGCCCTCACGGATATATGCTTCCGCTGCTTTATTCTCATCCCATGCACCAAATCCGGCACTTGAAATCTCCGTCAGATGCTTGGGGGATCCCGTCGCCTTATATCGATCATACAGCGCCTCATGCAGTTCCACCGGAATATCAATTCCAAGGAAGGAATTTAACGCGATCACGTCTCCATCCTCGATCATTCCAACTGCTTCCTGTGCTGACATTATTTTGTACATATTATTTATCCTCTTATAACTTTTTTCTCTCTAGTAATCATTATTATAACAGATTTCATTTCCATACAGTAAAAATATTTAAGCCGTAATGGAAGCAGAACTGGATAAATTCCTGTAGAATACTTCTACAACAGCCCCGCAAATAATCTCATGAATAATTGTCCCAGGCGCAGATAAGCGCTGCGTCCGAGACGATATTTTTCTGTCACTTCCCTGCACTCCTGCATCGTATGTGCCAGATCATGCTTGATAGAAAAAACAGCAGGATTATCAACCATGAAGCAGCCATTCTCAAAATGATGATACAGGCTTCTGTAATCCAGATTGATGGTTCCACAGGTTGCCATACTGTCATCCGCCACACTCATTTTCGCATGACAGAATCCCGGTGTCCACTCATAGATCCGCACGCCATGCTTGACCAAACCATGATAAAACGAACGCGTAACACTGTAAATCAGCTTCTTATCCGGAATTCCCGGCGTGACAATCCGTACGTCCACGCCACGTTTTGCAGCCAGACATAACGCATGTGTCATCTCGTCCGTGATAATCAGATATGGTGTAATAAACCAACAGTATTTCTCTGCTTTATTTATGATACTGATATAGACTTCCTCTCCAACCTGTTCGTCATCGGTTGGAATATCTGCATACGGCTGCGCAAAACCAGATTGTCTGGCCTGATAGCCAGATGGCGCAAGATATTTTTCCACATCTACGTCATCCGCATCCTTGTCATTCACAGCGTTCCACATCTCCAGGAACGTCACTGTCAGGGATTTTACGGCATCTCCCTCCAGGCGGATACCTGTATCCTTCCACATGCCATATGGGTGGGTCATATTAAAATACTCATTTGCAAGATTATACCCTCCGGTAAATCCTACCTTTCCGTCAATCACCGTGATCTTACGATGATCCCGGTTATTTAAAAACATATTTAATCCAGGGGTAAATGGGTTAAACACTCTGCACTGAATACCCAGCTTTTCCATTTTTTTAATGAAATCTGTATTGATGAATCCAATTGATCCCATATCATCATAGAATACGCGGACTTCCACCCCCGCCTTTACCCGGTCTTCCAATACTTCCTGCACCATGTGCCATGCTTCTGCATCCTCGATCGCATGATATTCCATAAAGATAAAATGTTCCGCTTTCGCTAAATCCGCAAGCTGTGCATGAAGCCCCTTAATTGCCTCATCATAATATGTGATATCCGTATTCTGATACACCGGATAGCTTGCATTTCTCTGTATATATGTGGAAATATTTCCAGCTTTTGGAAGTTGCAAACGTAACTTCTCCAGACAATCCCGGTTGTCAGGAAGCAATGAAAAAAGCTGGCTGTCGATTTTCTCATATCGCTTCCGCATTTTCCGTGTGCCTCCATTTAAACCAATCAACAAGTATAACGCAACACCCATGATTGGGAATATCAGTATCAAAATAACCCATGGCATCTTCATAGATGATGTCTGATCCGACGCATATAAAACCATAACCAGAATCATGCCCAAAAGTCTTGTCATCAGATTTGCGATTTCTGCATATTCGCTCAATCTGGTTATCATGGAAACCATAAATATTACTTCAAGCAAAATACACACTGCACAAAAGCACAACCTTTTAATCCCATTTTTTGTTTTGGCTTTCCCTTCTAACGTATTTTTCTGCATAAATTACCTCGTTCAATTCCCAGTTCACTTATTTTTTTATCAGATTCTAATATCCAAGCGCATCATTGACTAAAATCACATGGATTCTTCCCTCATGGCGGGAAAATCTCGTAATCAGGAACTGACAGCAGAGTGTATCCGGTGATTTGCAATCGGAACATTTGCCTGTTACCTTACATGGTGTCTTTACATCAAACCGCTGGGCGTTTGCCGGAGCTGCCACATTTCTTGCACGTTTCATCGCTTCGTCAAGATCGGAACAGACTTTGTTCATACCAACGATAAATAACACCTTCTTCGGTCCCTGTGCGATGCAGGAAACGCGGTTGGCATTTCCATCGATATTGACGATAATTCCGTCATTCGTCATCGCATTGGCACTCGATAAGAACACATCCGCATCATACGCTGCCAGCAGTCCCTCACGCGGTGTCATCTGTGAACGGTCAATGTAGCTATAATTTCCAGCCTGCAAAACATCGATCAGTCCGATCTCATGTGCACTCTGGCATCCACCCATAGCAACGGAGCTTCCCTCGCCGATCACTTCGAGTGCCAGCTTCACAGCTTCTTCCTTATCTGCTGCGTAATAGCCAGTCATATTCCGGGAATTCAAGCCCTTAATGACCGTCTGTGCCAGAATCTCGTTTCTTTTTCTCATATTCTCGTTCATGTCCTTGTCCTCCATTCTCTTTTTTCTATTCTCCACAATTATTAACATATAAAAAAATCTAGAGCTGGCACCCTAGATTTTCCTACGCCCACTTGGACTATAATTCGCATTTCTTAGCTACCATTATTATATTCGCTATATGTTAAAAAATCAATATGTATTTACTTCTCCTGCACTTCTTTCCCGCTCACATGCTCGATCTCAATCTCAAACATCTGCGTGTACTTTCCATTATCCGTAATCTCGTCGACAACCATCTGCTCGACCGGATAATATTTCATCGCAAATTGCTTCAGCTTCTCCATCGCGAATGCATGATCTGCAATCAGATGGCATCTTCCGAACACAACCGCACTCTGCACATACGGTGCCCATTCCAGCTCCTTGACCGTTTCCTCTCCACATACCGTGAAACAGATCTTATCGGATTCTTTCAGTGCATCGACCTTATACCCTGCTTTTGCTCCATGAAAATAAATGCGCTCTGCTTCTTCATCATAGAAATAGTTAACCGGAATCGCATACGGATATCCATCATCACCATTTACCGCTAAGACACCTCTTCTGGCTTTTCGAAGGAGTGCTTTTGCATCTTCCACGGAAATTTCGTTCTTCTTTTTTCTCACTTTCCGAAACATGATTGTACCTCTCGCTTTATATATATGTTTTATTTATATTGCAGCTTTATAAAATCTGCGCTTTCCTGTATCATTTTACCACAAAATGCAACTACCTCATATTTTTTTCATTCGACTGCCTTTTTCTTACGTCCATAATGAATCCAATAGTACACCACATTCAAAATAATTCCAAATACCGTCGCAACCGGTGCAGCAAGTCCGATCATCGTAAGACTTGCATCCGGCTGGATACTCATATAATAAGCAAGTGGCAGTCGCACAAGAAGTGTCTGCATCAGCCCCTGCATCATCACCCAGACCGTCCGGTCATGTCCGTTGAAATAGCCAATCATGCTGAATAAAATGGCTGTCACGATCGTCTCCGGTGCAAAGCCCTTCAGATACTCATATCCGCGCTGTACAACCGCGGTATCCTTCGTAAATATCCCGGTAAGCAGATCACCCTTGAACAGCACAAATACGAACACGATACACCCGATTGCAAGTCCGATTCCAATACCGGTAAACATCGCTTTTTTCGCCCGCTTCTCATTTCCGGCACCGACATTCTGTGATACAAAGGATGCCATCGACTGCATCAGGGCACTTGGAACCAGCATGGCGAAGCTTACGATCTTACATGCCACGCCGTACCCGGAGGATGCCGTCAGCCCAAGACGGTTGATAAATGCACAAAGCGCAAGGAATGACCCCTGTGTCAGACATTCCTGCAAAGCAAGCGGAAGCCCAACCTTCATGGCACGTTTGCAGTTCTCATTGATACGGAAATCCTTCTTTGTGATCGTAAATGGCAGCTGCTTCCTGACAAGCATCACCAATGCGAATACGACACTGACTGCCTGCGCAAATACAGTCGCGATCGCAGCACCTGCGGCATCCATATGCAAGCCTGCTACCAGCGTCAGATCACCTGCGATATTAACCACACACGCAATCGCTACGAAGATCAGCGGGGACTGGCTGTCTCCAAGTCCACGGAAGATCGCTGCAAGTACATTGTAAGCAACAATAAAGAAGATTCCTCCGCCGCAGATACGTACATAGACCGACGTTGCTCCAACCGCTTCCTCCGGTGCCTGCATCAGCACAGAAATCGGATGTGCCAGTGTAATCATCACAACAAATAATACCGCAGAGATAATCGCAAATACAACTGTTGCTCCACCGATCAAAGGACCAATCTGCTTCGTATCCTTCTCCCCGATATAACGAGCGATCAAAACGGTAATACCCATCGCAAACTGTGTCACGACAAATGTGACCAGATTCAGAACCTGACTGCCTGTGGATACTGCCGAAAGTCCTGCGGTCGTTCCAAACCGTCCTACCACGAGCAGATCCACCGCACCATATGCCGCCTGCAGGATCAAAGCACCCAGAATCGGCATCATAAACCGGATCATTTTTCCTAATATATTTCCCTGTGTAAAATCTGACTTTGCACTACTCAATCTTAACACTCCTCTCACTCATCACGTTGTATAATTTCTCAATCGTCTGTATCATGCAGTCTGCCTCCTCCTCGGAAATGCATTCGAGGTACGGGCAAAGCCGGTCATAATAATTCGTGTCATATTTCTCCGACAACACTTCTCCTTTTTCTGTTACCTGCACATAGGTGATACGACCATCGGCACTTGATGTTGTCTTAGTCAGATACCCTTTTTTAACCATCTCTGTTACCGTGCGGGTAACTCCCGGTCTCGGCAGCTGCAGGTAATCACTGATATCTGAAATCTTCACCTGCTCCTGTCTGCTTTTCAGTTTATGTATCACATCGATATACTGAACATACGCCGGCGCTACCCCCTCCGGTAAAGGTGGGAGCAGTTCCCGGACTCGTTTTGCCTGATAGCAGGCATCTAACATCCGTTTGATTTTATCTGGGTTCATAGATACTCCTTTTCTTATCACATAATTTGTACATTTTTATATCTATACATAGACTAATTCCTTTTACCAGTCCAGCGTGGTAATTACCTCTGGTAATTACCATTAGTAATTATATGCGCGTAGCATGAAAATGTCAACCACATATTGTCCTGCTTTCACTTTTCTTCTATAATGATTTTATTATGTTAAAACGAATGGTCGATATCAACTTGGAATACAGAAATGGAGAATTATAAATCACACATGTTAACACCAGATTATTTTGACAAATTCACCTGTACGGCGGACAAATGTCCGATCACCTGCTGTCAGGAGTGGAAAATCGCAGTCGACGCAGACACGAACCGCCGCTGGAAGAAGCTTCTTCCGCCGGATACCGTACCAGAGTGCCGCAAGAATTTAAGTG
>DHJV01000020.1:0-3519 GCA_002404515.1 Lachnospiraceae bacterium UBA4711
AAAAGCTCCAGCTCTTTTGGCGGCATTTCCACCGATTCGCCATCCAAAGTTACGGTGTAGTTTGTCATATTGATGAGCAGACCATCGTACTCAACGAATTCACCCTGATGGTCTGTGACTTCTGCGATACTTACAGGTGTTGCGGATGTTGTAACCGGAGTCATAACAGTACGGCGCAAAACCGCTTTGACTCTTGCAACCAGCTCGTTGGAATCAAACGGTTTGATCATGTAGTCATCGGCACCGAGCTTTAAGCCAAGCACCTTGTCGAACACCTCACCTTTTGCAGACAGCATGATGATCGGTGTCTGGCGTGTCTTGCGGATTTCCGTGCAGACTTCATAGCCATCAATATCCGGAAGCATGATGTCGAGTAAGATCAAGTCGGGATTGAAAGTGGCTGCGAGTGCAAGCGCGTCCTTGCCTGTGTATGCAATTTCAGTTGCAAAGCATTCCTTCAGTAAGTACAGAGAGATAAGCTCTGCAATGTTTTCGTCATCATCGACGATTAAAATACGTTGTTTGTCCATATTCTCCTCCCGAAAATTTGATAAGTAGTAAAACATTGTTTACAAATCAACAATCGTAACGCCATATTCCCCCTCGCCAAATTCGCCGGAACGAAATGACTGTACAAGTGGATGTTTCTTTAAATATTGCCAGATACCTTTACGCAAAGCACCGGTTCCTTTTCCGTGAATGATCGTGACACGGGAAATATGCGCCAAAACTGCATCATCCAGATATTTGTCAATCTCATAACATGCTTCATCAACTGTTTTGCCCATGACGTTCAGTTCCGGAGAGAATGTCATAGATTTGCTGACGGATGTATGGTCTCCTCCCGCACGTTTGCCGCTGTATTTTTGCTTTGTGCCATTTACAGAGACCGTACTCTCTGGGATGATCAGCAGATCGGAAATCGGCAGCATAGAGTTCAGGATACCCATCTGTACGCCTGTAATGCCTTTGTTGTCCGGCAGTTTCGTGATCGTACCGCGTGTTCCCATGCTGAGTACCTGCACGGTATCCCCGATGTGGAAATCAGATGCTTTGTGGTTTGAGGTCTGTTTCTTTGTCTCGGAAGCCCCGGATTTCTCGTAATCTTTGATTTTGCTTCGCAGCTTGCTGCGCTGTTCTTCCATCGTGCGCATGTCAGCTTTGTGAGGGTTATTGCGCCATTTGTTGTAATCGCGGATCGTCTGATCCGCCACATCTTTGGCGTCCTCGATAATATCTCTGGCTTCTTCTCTTGCTTTTTTCAGAATCTCGGCTTTCTTCGTATCGAGATTTTCTTCCTTCTTCTGCAGGGATTCCTTCAGAGATTCAATTTCCTGTTTATAGGCCTCAATTGCCTTTTCGTCCTCCTGCATGGAACGTTTGCTTGCTTCGAGATCCGCGAGCAGGGTTTCCATGTCGACCGCATCGCTGTCAATCTGTTCCTTTGCGGAGTTGATGATATAATCCGGCAGACCAAGCTTGCTTGCAATGGCAAATGCGTTTGATTTGCCCGGAATACCAATCGTCAGACGGTAGGTCGGACGGAGCGTTGCCACGTCGAATTCACAGGATGCATTTTCCACACCATCGGTAGAAAGCGCGTAGGTCTTCAATTCGCTGTAATGCGTCGTTGCCATGCAGCGGGCCCCCATGCTTTTCAGATAATTTAAGATGGAGACTGCCAGCGCCGCACCCTCGACCGGATCGGTTCCGCCGCCCGGTTCATCAAACAGGCATAACGTATTTGGGGTTGCGTGCTGCACGATATAGACAATGTTGCTCATGTGAGAGGAGAACGTCGACAGATTCTGTTCAATGCTCTGCTCGTCACCGATATCTGCGAAGATGTCGTCGAAGACAGCCAGACGGGATTCCTCCATCGCTGGGATATGCAGACCTGCCTGTCCCATGAGAGAAAACAGTCCAAGTGTCTTTAAGGAAACGGTTTTACCACCGGTATTCGGACCTGTGATAATAAGCAGGTTGTATGTCTCACCAAGGCGGATATCAACCGGTACAACCGAGTGCTTTTCCAGCAATGGATGACGTCCCTGCCGGATATCAATAATACCGTCGGTGTTGAAGATTGGACGCGTGCTGTTCGTTGCACGTGCGAATTTCGCCTTGGCAAATATAAAGTCCAGATCGGTCAGTAATTCCAGATCATAGGCGATATCGGAGACATAAGTGGCTGCCTGTGCACTTAAGTTTTCCAGTATTTTCTCGATTTCCAGCAATTCCTCGTTCGCAAGTTCCTTAATCTGGTTGTTCAGATTGACCACTGCCATTGGCTCGATGAAAAGCGTGGAGCCGGTAGAGGACTGGTCGTGGATCATGCCGGGAAATTTCGAGCGGTATTCCTGCTTGACCGGAATACAATATCTGCCGTTTCGCATGGTAATCAGGGAATCCTGCAGCTGGTCACGGTTTGCGTCGCTCTTGATGATCTTATCCAACTGCTGATGCAGCTTGTCATTTGTAAGTCGGATTTCCCGGCGGACGTTCTTCAAGCCGGAGCTTGCGTCATCGGCGTATTCATTTTCGGATAAGATGCAACGCGTGATCTCGGACTCGATATGCTCGAGTGGCAGCAGCATGTTAAAACGTTCGGTCAGGGAATCAAAGGTTGTCTGTGAAACAGGCTCCTGATTCCGGCTGGCGAGTGCTTCGATCAGATCAGAACCATCGCCGTATTGTTTAGCTGCTTTTGCAACCTGTAAAACGGCAGCGATGTCCAGAAGTTCCTTCGAAGTAAGGGTACCCTGTACCTCCAGCCGTTTGATGGATGCACCGATATCGCATAACCCGGAAAAGCTGATATTTCCATGGCGGTTCAGACGGTTCAGCGCATCGTTTGTCTCTTCCTGTAATTTCCGGATCTGTTCGATGTCACGCTGAGGTTTCATGCGGTCCACCCGGCGCTTTGCCATAGGGGAGGTCGCATATTCTGTCACCATAGATAGTATTTTATTAAACTCTAGTATGCGTAAGCTTCGTTTGTTCATGGTTTATTCCTTTTATAAAAGTATGTTAGGCTTGATTAAATGCTTTCTTTGCATTGATATGAAGAACCAAGCCGATAATGGCACCGACAAATGCAACGATACCACCGATCAAAAGCAGATAGAAACCAGCACCATATTGAACCATAGAACCATAATCGGAAAGTTCGCTTTTTGCGCTCATAGTTTCATAAATTGCAAAAATTCCCTGAATCAGGGTCAGGATAATATTCAATGTATTTACCCGCAGCATAGACAATGCAATGATCACGATTGCAGTGATCAAAAAGATGACGCCATCTTCGCCGTCCTTAAATAGCGACATTGATTCACTGTATCCAAAAAGCGAAACAGTGAGGAATGGAAGAAAGACGGAAATCAGACAGAGCAGGCTTCCGCCCATCACTGCAAAATGTCCGGCATTGAATTTCCGCTTGAATTCTGCACCGGCTGGGGCATAGGCAGCAGAATTCGCATATGGCATCTGATTGTAATTTGCCTGAGGCTGCTGGTACTG
>DHJV01000020.1:3623-6160 GCA_002404515.1 Lachnospiraceae bacterium UBA4711
TGATTATAGTTTGCCTGAGGCTGTTGATATTGCATTTGGTTGAAATCTGCCGGCTGGGAGATCGATGCTCCGCAGGTAGGGCAGGTTGTTGTGCCGTCTGTAAGTGTTGCTCCACATGTTGGACAATTCATAGAATCACGCTCCTTAAAAAATAGTATAAAATTAGGATAGCATATATTTAGAAGACTTACAAGAAATCGACTTGACTTTAGTACATATATTTACTAAAATTAAAGACAGATGGACGATTCAAAACAAGGACTTAGAGTTTATTGCTCAGTCCAAGTATATAGTCGGAGGAAACATGATACAATTTGCACAGGGATAGAAGATGGCGGATTGGCAATTCGTTGGCACCGCGCTCATAGCGCGCGTACATTGTCTGGGATGTGCCAAGATAGTTGGCGACATATTCCTGCGTGTAATCATGATCCTCTCTTAAATTTTTGATTCGTTCAATATATTTTTTATTATCCATAATTTCACCTTGCTTACACAATAGCATAGTAAAGAAATGTACTATCCTAATTAGTAAATATTTTTACTAATTATTGTACGCAGGGCAAGGAGATAGCATGTATATGGAGAGAAGAAGAGGAGGAAAAAAGATGAGAAGAACAAAGAGATTTGCAGGCTTTGCGCTGGCGACGTGTATGGGCGTAAGCTTGCTGGTAAACGTTCCGGCAGGGACGGTGTCGGCGGCTGAACCAGAAGAGGTGGTAACTGCGGAAGCGACAGAAACAGACGCAGAAGCTTTGGATGAGGCGCAGGAAGTTGTATATGATGAGAGCGAAGCGGATGCAGATGGTTTTGTGTGGGATGGAACTACACTTGTGAAGTATGTTGGTGAAGGCGGAGATGTAAAGATTCCGGAAGGATGTACAAGTATTGGGGGATATTATGCAGAAAATGGCGCTTTTATTGGCGCATTTTTTGGATGTAGCAAATTGACAAGTATTGATATTCCATCAAGTGTAACAAGCATTAGAGAAAGGGCATTTTCTTTCTGTTATGGTTTAACCAATATTGAAATCCCTTTTGGAGTAACCAATATTGGAGAGATGGCATTTGATAACTGCAGAGGTTTAACAAGTATAAAGATTCCATCCGGCGTAACAAGTATTGGAACTGCTACATTTTATGATTGTAGCAACTTGAAAAGTATTGAGATACCGTCGGGTGTGACAAGTATTGGAGGTGAGGCATTTTATAGATGTAGCAGTTTGACAAGCATCGAGATACCGTCAAGTGTAACGAGTATTGGAGATCTTGCATTTTATGGATGTAGCGGTTTAACCAGTATCTATGGTTATGCAGGTTCATATGCAGAAACTTATGCAATAGCAAATGGCTATACATTTGAAGATCTAGAAGGGAAAATTACCACCTCCTACCGCACCCACGTCCAGTCCTTTGGATGGCAGAACGCAGTTACAAATGGTGTGATGAGCGGAACATCTGGCAAGGCAAAGCGACTCGAAGGTATCGAGATTTCCGTGAGTGGAAATAAGAACCTTGGGATTCAGTATTCCACACATTGTCAGACATATGGCTGGTTACCTTGGTCTGCAAATGGTGAGATGAATGGAACAACCGGAGAAGCAAAGAGACTCGAAGCGATCAAGATTCAGCTGACCGGTGCAGATAAGGATAAGTATGACGTCTATTACCGCGTGCATGCGCAGTCTTACGGCTGGCTTGGCTGGGCGAAGAATGGAGAACCATCCGGAACGGCTGGTTATGCAAAGCGACTCGAAGGAATTCAGATTGTAGTCGTAAAGAAGAGTGAAAAGGCACCGGGACTCGATTATGCGGGTGTGAATGCATCGAAGGGTGTACACGATTCCCGTGCATATATTGCAAAGACAAACGGAACGATTACGATTCCGGGATCAACGGACAGCACAAACATCATGTACAAGACACATGTTCAGAGCTTCGGCTGGCAGAACTGGGTATTAAATGGTGACATGAGCGGAACATCCGGCAAGGCAAAACGTCTGGAAGGTATCAACATCAAGCTTTCCAATGCAGCGTATGCAGGTGGAATCCAGTATCGGACACATGTCCAGACCTATGGCTGGGAAAAGGAATGGAAAAAAGATGGTGCGATGAGTGGAACAAGCGGAGAGGCAAAGCGACTTGAAGCAATTCAGATCAAGCTTTACGGCGAGATGGCAAACCATTTTGATGTCTATTACCGTGTGCATGCACAGTCTTACGGTTGGCTTGGCTGGGCGAAGAATGGAGAAGAATCTGGAACTGCCGGGTTTGCAAAACGTCTGGAGGGAATCCAGATCGTACTTGTACCAAAGGGCGGCGCAGCACCAGCGAACAACTATAAGGGTATTCAGTCTGTGAATACAAAGGCTTATATCAAGAAGTAATAATCATATAATTGAAGAATAAAAAATGCGAAAGGTGTACTTCAATAGTGAAGTACGCCTTTCGTTTTTATCGTTATTAAGCACATAAATAAAAATATTTTTGCCCTCAACCCAGCATATTTCCTTGCTTTTTCCAAATGTTCCAAACTT
>DHJV01000020.1:6303-6451 GCA_002404515.1 Lachnospiraceae bacterium UBA4711
CTATGAAATTACCCGTTATTTATAGTTTTGTAATAACAGAATGATTGAGAAAAACAGGAGTTTTTTTGCTCGCAAAAAGGAGGAGCGTATGGGAGAAGAAAAGAAATTAAACATCCGTATCGGAAAGGTCAAGGATGTAAACAACCGG
>DHJV01000018.1 GCA_002404515.1 Lachnospiraceae bacterium UBA4711
CTAAGATATCGATCTTCTCTTCATCCGGGTGCTCATGGACACGATATTCAAACGGAAGCTCCTGCCAGAAATAATCTTCCGCAATTGTCTCATTGGCTGCCAGCATGAAATCCTCGATAATCTTCGTTGCCGGATTCCGGTCATATGGCTTGATCTCCACTGGCTTATGGTTTTCATCCACGATGATCTTTGTCTCAGCAACATCAAAATCAATCGAACCACGTTTCCGGCGGTTTTTCCGGAGAATCGTGGAAAGCTCCAGCATCAGATCGAACATTGGCACGAGTGGTTCATACCGTTTTAATACTTCCTCGTCACTCCGCTCTAAGATCTTCTCAACATTCGTATAAGTCATACGTTCATCGACATGCAGGATGCCCTCACAGATTGTATGATCCAACAGCTTGCCTTTTTTATCAAACTTCATCACGCAGCTAAGTGTAAGACGATCAGTGCCTGCATTCAAAGAACAGATACCGTTTGATAATTTATGTGGCAGCATTGGAATAACGCTGTCTACGAGATAACAGCTTGTACCACGCTTTAACGCTTCCTTATCAAGTGGGGATTTTTCCTTTACATAATGCGATACATCCGCAATATGTACGCCCAATGTATAGACACCGTTTTCAAAGGATAACGTAATCGCATCATCTAAATCCTTAGCATCTTCCCCGTCAATTGTTACCGTTGGCAGTGCGCGGAAATCTGTACGTCCGACAAAATCAGCTTCGTCCACTTCATCCGGGATATCTTTCAGGGAATCCATGACCTTATCCGGATACTCCACAGGAATATCATATGCACGTACAACGGAAAGTATGTCCGTACCCGGATCATTCACATGACCTAAAATCTCGATGATCTCCCCTTCCGGAGACTTATGGTTCTCTCCGTAATTCGTGATCCGGCATACAACCTTGTGTCCGGTCATGGCACCCATAGAATCTTTCTTGGCAACGAAGATATCATCTGCCACCTTCTGATTATCTGGGATTACAAAGCCGAAATTCTGCTGTTTGTCATAGGTTCCAACGATTGTGGTAAGTCCACGCTTCAGGATCTGTGTTACCTTCGCCTCCGTGCTTTTCCCCTGCTTCGTATAGGAATCCGGCGCGATTACCACGCGGTCACCATGAAAGGCT
This sequence comes from Lachnospiraceae bacterium UBA4711, assembly GCA_002404515.1. GTDB lineage: Bacteria > Bacillota > Clostridia > Lachnospirales > Lachnospiraceae > Coprococcus_C. The sequence goes on from DHJV01000018.1 coordinate 1,146, forward strand.
CCCATCGAATACTTGGCAGGAATAAAGAAATCGTCCTTGTATCCTTCCACACGGACAAACCCGTACCCCTTTTTATTGCCAATGAAATCACCGACTAAGAATTTATCTTCTAACTTCTTGTATTTGCCCTTCGGTGTGACTGTGATCTTTCCCTCTTCCACAAGCTCGGCTAAAGCTTCTTCCACGCGCTTTTTATCCGCGTCCCCGACCTGAAGCAAAAACCGGATATCTTTCAGCCGCATTGGTTTATACTGTTCATCGCAAATAAAATCATATAACTTCTGTTTTACACGTTCTCTTTTTTCTCCCATACGTAACACCTCCAAAAAAATAAGCTGCTTTATATCAAAGCAGCTTGTAAAATCTAAATGAATTTAGATGACAGGAACAAAGCCAGTGCAAAATACAGAACCCCAAGGACGACTGTAACCTTCTTTAATACAGACTCTTTGGATTTTCCTTTATTCTTGCTCCAGTAGGTATCTGCGCCACCGCCGCTGATTGCGCCGGACAAACCGCCTTTACCTTCCTGCATCATAACGATAACTGCCAAGATAACAGATATTACCAAAAAAATTATAATTAACGCTGTCTTCACGAGAATTCCTCCTTATTATTTTAACTCATACTTGAACATATTACCATAAGAATTTCGTAAATACAATATATAATTTAAGAAAAATCTGCTAAATTTGGCATTTGTATGGTAATTGGTCTATTTATTAGCGGAAATATCGCTGTAAATCGCGAGTTTTCCTAACTCCTCTTCAATCCGAAGCAGCTGATTGTACTTCGACGTACGGTCCGAACGGCACGGTGCACCGGTCTTGATCTGTCCGGCATTCACCGCAACTGCCAGATCAGCAATAAAGGAATCCTCTGTCTCACCCGAACGATGGGAAATCACCGTCTTATAACCGGATTTCTTGGCAAGCTCTATCGCGTCCATCGCCTCAGTCAGTGTTCCTATCTGATTATACTTGATTAGGATTGCATTTGCAATCCCATCCTCGATTCCCTGCTTTAACCGTCCCACATTCGTGACAAACAGATCATCCCCGACAAGCTGTACCTTATCTCCAAGCCGGAATGTAAGCACCTTCCAGCCCTTCATATCGTTTTCATCGAGTCCGTCCTCAATCGAATAAATCGGATATTTCCCGATCAGATCCTCGTAATACTGAACCATCTCTTCCGAGTTCCGGTAGATCTCCCTGCCTGCCATACGGCTTTCCCCAGGGAAATAATAAAGCCCGCTTGTCTCATCATACAGCTCACTCGCTGCCGCGTCGATGGCAATCTTCACATCCTCATATGGCTTATACCCCGCTTCCTTGATTGCAAGTACCAGATAGTCAAGCACTTCCGCAGAGGTTGCAAGGTTCGGTGCAAATCCACCTTCGTCTCCTACGCCGTTTGAAAGTCCATTCTCATGCAGTACGCGCTTCAAGGTGTGATAGATCTCCGCACTAATCTCCAGGCAATGCTTGAACGAATCCGCACCAACCGGGGCAATCATGAACTCCTGCAGATCCACTGTGTTATCTGCATGACAGCCGCCATTTAATATATTCATCATCGGAAGTGGCATTTTCTTCGCATTGATTCCACCGATATACCGGTATAATGGCATGTGCAGGGAATTTGCTGCCGCACGGGCAACTGCCAGTGAGACGCCTAAGATGGCATTGGCACCAAACCGGGATTTGTTCTCGGTTCCATCCGCTTCCGTCAGGCATTTGTCAATCAATGCCTGATTGAACACATCCACGCCAACGAGCCGGTCGCTGATACGCGTATTGACATTCGTCACTGCCTTCTCCACACCTTTTCCCATGTATCTCCGTTCATCATCGCGCAGCTCATGTGCCTCATATTCTCCGGTCGAAGCGCCGGAAGGCACCGATGCGATCGCTGCCGCACCACTCTCTGTGACGACCTCTACTTCTACCGTTGGATTTCCGCGGGAATCCAATATTTCTCTTGCGTGTATATATTTGATCCGATCCATCCAAATCAGCCTCCCAAAATTTTTACATCTAAGCTAATTATTTCCGAATCAAAGTATTTTATGCATAATTGCATATAAAAATCGTCCCATAACTGGTTTTGTTACAGGACGATTCCGCCATTTGAATATTAATTTCAGATTTTATTCCGCAGTCGTTTCTGCTTCCATATCCGGCGTATGTGCATCCATATTCTTCGGAAGTACAAGATTCAGGATGATCGCCACAATAAATACAACAGCGACGCAGTTTTCTGCAAATACTGTCTGGACGATACGTGGGAAGATTGCGAAGATCTCCGGCACCTGTGTAAATCCAAGACCAATACTTAACGAAAGCGCTGTGATTGTGATATTTCGCTGTGTATAGCCACATCTGCCAAGCATCTGGATACCACTTACTACGATTGTACCAAACATCATGATTGTACAGCCACCAAGTACCGCATCCGGCAACGTTGCAAGCACAGCTCCGAAAATCGGAAAGATACCTGCTAAGATCATAATGACCGCACCGGTTGCAATTGTGAAACGGTTTACAACCTTTGTCATGGCAACCAGACCGACATTCTGGCTGAACGATGTGATCGGCAGACAACCAAATACAGACGATAATGCACTGACAAAACCATCACAGGCGATCGAACCGGATGTCTCTTTTGTTGTCGCATCCCTGCCAAGTCCGGATACTGCAAGTGCTGACGTATCTCCGATCGTCTCTGTCGCAGAAACAAGGAAGATCAATGTCACGGATACGATTGCATTGACATTAAATTCCGGCTTTACAGGCAGAAGCTTCGGCAGCGCGATCACGGATGTTCCTGAAAGCGCTGAGAAGTCTACCATATGCATACAGATTGCCACAATATATCCGACAACTAATCCGAATAAAACGGAAAGCTGTTTGAAATACCCTTTTGCAAAGATATGGAATAACAGGCAGCACAAAAGTGTGACAACACCCAAGATCCAGTTTTCCACCGAGCCGAAATTCTCGCTGCCACTGCCACCGCCAAACGAAGCGGCTCCAACTGAGAGAAGTGAAAATCCAATCGCCGTCACCACGCTGGCTGCAACAACCGGTGTGATCAGTTTCGTCCAATACTTTGCAAAAAGTCCAAGCACACCTTCGATGATACCGCCAACCAATACAGCACCAACGACCGCATTATAGCCATAGGTTGGTCCTATGTAACACATCACGGATACAAATGTGAAACTGATACCCATGACGATCGGAAGTCCGGAACCAATCTTCCAGATCGGGAATAACTGGATCAGTGTACCGATACCGGCAATGATCATCGCACTCTGAATCAGTCCGGCACTCTCACTGGCACTTAATCCGCAGGCTGCCGCTACAATGATGATCGGTGCGATATTTGCTACGAACATTGCCAGAATATGCTGCAATCCAAACGGAATTGCCTTGGCAACCGGCACTCTTCCGTCTAGTTTGTAAATATTTTCAATCGAAGCATCTGTCTTACTCATATTATGCATTCTCCCTGAATTTAATTTCGCCCGTTGTATAATCCATGTTGTCTACAATGGCAAGGGATTCCAGATGGTATCCGAGATTACGGATTACCTGTCCGCCCGGCTGGAAGCCTTTCTCGATTGCAATACCGATGCCGGATACTTCAGCGCCAGCGGATTTCACGATAGAGATAAGTCCCTGCAGAGCGCAGCCGTTTGCAAGGAAATCATCGATGATCAAAATTTTATCCTCTGGATTCAGGAATTTTTTTGATACGATAACCTGATTTTTGCACTTGTGTGTAAAAGATTCTACTTCTGCCACATACACATCACCCTCGATGTTGATACTCTTAGATTTCTTGGCGAAGATAACCGGAACATCGAAATGTCTTGCCACAATACAGGCGATACCGATACCGGATGCCTCGATTGTCAGAATCTTATTGATCTTCTCATCTGCAAAGCGGCGCTTAAATTCCTCACCGATCTGATCGAACAGGCGGACATCCATCTGATGGTTCAGAAAGCTGTCAACCTTCAGTACATTTCCTTCTTTTACTATGCCATCCTTTAGGATTCGTTCCTCTAAAAAATTCAATGATTTTTCCTCCTGCTATTAGAATAAGAAAAACCTTTTTGCAATAGATAGTGTTGTAAGATACGCATTCTCTATACGAGTTGCACATGCTTACACAATTCTATGCAGACGCGCTCTCGCTCACTTCCGCATGTAACGGTACGAAATTCGATGCAACCAGTAATCAATTACTGGTGCATCTCATTAAGTGCCGACATGCTCCAATGGTCTGCTAAGAATTGGTAAGTCAGTGCAACTCTAGATAAAGAATCGTATTATTAACAAATATTATCTACTGAAAAAGGTTTTGTATTTACAACTGTGCACTATCAGAGACATCGGATGTACAATGCATACACTTTGTTGCTTTAATGTCAATCTCTCCGTAGCAATATGGGCATTTTCTGGTAAGTGGAGCCGCAGCTTCCTCTTCTTTCTTATGACCAAGCGACATCACCTTGTTCACTCCCTTGATCAGAAGGAACAAAATGAGTGCCATGATCAGGAAATTGATGATGGCGGAAATGAAATCTCCATAATTGAAGGTTGCACCATTGATGGTGAACTGTCCACCGATCACAACGCCACCATTCTCATCTGTCTTACCTGTAATTGCTGCAATCAGAGGTGTAATAAAATCATTCGTCAGCGCAGATACAATATTCTGAAATGCTGCACCGATGATAACACCGATTGCCAAATCCATCACATTGCCCTTTAAAGCAAACTCTTTAAACTCTTTAATAAACTTCTTCATATTCTGTAGTCCTTTCTCTTATAGTAATTTATAACCTATACGACTTATCTACAGCATAGGAATCAATTATCTTACAATCAATGACTTACCTGTCATCTCTGCTGGCTGTGGAAGTCCCATGATCTCAAGTAATGTTGGAGCGATGTCTGCCAGGCAGCCGCCCTCACGGAGCTTTACGCTGTCATCATAATTCACAAGTACAAATGGAACCGGGTTGGTTGTATGCGCTGTATGAGGTGCCTTTGTCTTGTAGTCGATCATCTGCTCTGCATTTCCGTG
>DHJV01000157.1:0-877 GCA_002404515.1 Lachnospiraceae bacterium UBA4711
AGCCGGGCGATGCCCCGCAGGCAACGGCACAGGTGAAGGCTGCCGATCAGGACAAATATGAGATTGAATATGAATGCTGGCAACAGTTTGAAAACAACCAGCCTGTTGCCGCATGGTATTCCGATAACGGCTCTCACGGCTCGTTGCCGACCATCGCAAAATTTGAAAGCGGAAAGAAATATGTGTATTCTCTTATGCTGAAGCCGAAGGACGGATATTCCTTTACAGATGAAACTGTTATTACGATGAACGGACAAAAAGTGGCGGCACCTTTCGTGGGTGGTTCTATGTATATTCCTTCCATTAAGACAATTACTATGACTGCCGTCACCGTCATTGATGTGGTGGAGATTAATGGTGTTACCGTCAGCTTTAAGGACGGCGACAAGCCCGTATTCACCGGCAATGTGCCCGATGGTGCAAACTACGCCTACCGTTGCGAGTGGTGGGAGCTGGATAGCACGACCGGAGCGATGTCTACCGACTTCGGTAATTTTTATAAAAACAAAATCACCGCTTTAGAAGCTGGAAAAACCTATCATTACGGTGTGTATGTAACGACAATTTATGGTGACCGCTATGTATTCGGACCAGACACCAAGTTGAAGATCAACGGCGAATTTGTGAATTACAAGCGATACGAAGGCGATACCAGCGACGGTTCTGACGGCACCATGTGGGTACTCACCGACCTGACTATGACGCCCGAAGCAGGCAGCACGACTCCTGCCGAGAAGTACACTGTTACCTACACTGACGGTGTGGATGGCGAAGAAATCTTTAAGGATCAAACTTACACGGTAGAGTCCGGCAAGGCTACGCCTGCATTCGATGGTACACCGACTCGCAAGGGCTATACCTTTGCCGGATGGAAGCC
>DHJV01000157.1:903-32333 GCA_002404515.1 Lachnospiraceae bacterium UBA4711
CCTGCGGTTGCAGCCACAGTGACGGGCAATGCCACCTATGAGGCAGCCTGGAAGTCCAACTCTACGACAACAACGCCGGGTGATAATAAGCCAAACACCAGCAAAATGACAAGCCCGGACACAGGCGAAAAGACAAGCCCGGACACAGGCGAAACGACAAGCCCGGACACAGGCGAAACGGCAAGCCCGAAGACTGGCGATACCGGCAATCCGGTTCTGTGGGCTGTGCTGCTGTTCGTCAGCTGTGGTGCATTGACCGGTACCATAGTCATTGGAAAAAAGAAAAAGACTATGAAGTAAGCAACCTTAAGGCGTTTAATGATAATCTGTTGAATATAGGTAGATTGCATTATCTACTAATAATCGTGCATAAATGAAATTCTCTCTTCTGAAATGTAAAAATTAGCACGTTTAATGTAATTCTGGAATATTGAATTAAGTAAATTCATGCTGTACAATAACTGGCGTATGTAGAAATTGGGGCGGACTTTGTCTGTTTGTTGTGTGCCTATACAAAGGATGAAGTTTTGACTCGAAAAAGAATTTTTATAATTTATAAGGAGGAGAGAAAACATGCAGAAAAGTATGAAGAAGATTGTTGCTTTTCTTTTAGCCTTCGTTGTTGCAGTCAGCGTGATTACAACCGGTTCTTTGACATCAGAAGCTGCATCTGTACCGACAGTTACATATCGTGTACATGTCCAGAAAGATGGCTGGAAGCAGGGCTGGGTAAAGAATGGCAAGTCTGCAGGTACAACAGGTGAAGCTAAGAGACTGGAAGCAATTCAGATTAAGGTCGAAGGCGACAAGAATCTTGGCATTGAGTACAAAACCCACATTCAGTCAATTGGCTGGGAAAAGAGCTTCTCAGTAAACGGTGGACAGAGTGGTACAGTTGGTGCAGCAAAGAGACTGGAGGCAATCCAGATCAAATTGACTGGTTCCGATGCAGGCAAGTACGATGTATATTACAGAGTACATGCACAGTCTTATGGATGGTTAGGATGGGCGAAGAATGGTCAGTCCGCTGGTACAGCAGGACAGGCAAAGAGACTGGAGTCAATCCAGATTCAGATTCTCCCTAAGGGCACACTTCCATCAGAGGGATCTTTTGGCTGCGCATTTGTAGATCTTGGTAAGACACCTTCTATGACAGCAGATGGTGCAGTAAAGTACAGCGTACATGTTCAGACATACGGCGATCAGAAAGAAGTTTGTGATGGCGCAGTAGCTGGTACATTTGGCGAAGCAAAGAGATTGGAAGGTATCAAGATCAAGCTTGATACTACAAAGCTTGATATCCCTGGTTTAACAGGTGGTATCACATACAGAACTCATGTACAGACATACGGCTGGACGAAAGGCTGGGTTAAGGATGGAAAGATGTCTGGTACATCTCATGAGGCAAAGAGACTCGAAGCAATCGAGATCAAGCTTACAGGCGAAGTCGCAAATTACTATGATGTATACTACAGAGTACATGCACAGACATACGGCTGGTTAGGATGGGCTAAGAATGGCCAGACTGCTGGTTCCGCTGGTGCAGCTAAGAGACTTGAGGGTATTCAGATCTGCGTAGTTCCGAAGGGATCACCAGCTCCAAATGCATTGCCAGCTACAAACAGCTATGCATTCATGAGCTCGACTGAGAAGGGTACACAGGCAGCAAAAGAAGTTACGGCAACTGCACTTTCTGCTGCTATGACAAAGTCTGCAACAATGAATGTCGGTGCAACAGATAAGGTGAAACTTACATTTGCTCCTACATCTGTTACAAACAAGAGAGTTGTTTACACATCTTCAGATGAGTCTGTAGCAACTGTTGATGTAACAGGTAAGGTTACAGCAGTTAAGGCTGGTACAGCTACAATTACAGCTACAACAACAGATGGCTCTAAGAAGTCTGCAGCAGTTAAGGTTACAGTTGTTAAGGCACTTGCACAGATTCTTGCTACTCCAGCACAGTTGGATGTTGCAGTTGGTGCTACAGCACAGGCAAAGCTTTCATTTGTTCCTGCTGACGCAACAAATACAGCTGTTACATATGCATCTTCAAATGAGAAGATTGCAACCGTTGATGAGAAGGGTACTATCACTGGTGTTGCCAGAGGTACAGCTCAGATTATCGTAACATCGAAGGAGAACGCTAAGGTTCAGACTATGATTCAGGTAACAGTTAAGGATGCTGTTACAACAAAGGTAGAGGTTCTTGATAAGGCTTCTGCAACTCTGACATTCTCAGGTGTTGGTGATACACTCGTAGATGATTTGAATGATGCAGTTAAGAACTGCAAGTCAGATCTTCAGGGCTTAAAGGGTGAAGACTGGACAGCAACTTGTGGCGATGATACATATACAGTTAAGTATGATGGTGACACTTTGACATACTTCAAGGATGGCAAGGAAATCACAGATATCAAGGCAGCAGTTGCAGGTAAGACTATGACTCTTACAGCTCCAGTTAGAGCAGGTAAGGCAAACGAGGTTATCAAGGCAGCTCAGGCTGTTCAGAACAAGGCTGATTACGCAAATAACAAGGCTGTAAAGGCAACTATTACATTGGAGAAGACAAACAGATATGTAATTAGTGATGCAGTTATCGACAGCAGATATACAACAGCAAAGATCAATGGAAAAGCATACCAGGTATACTTCCAGGATAATGCTATGTATGTTGTTGGAGATGTAACAAACGACACATTCTTCAAGAATATGGCAAATGAAGGAATTGCAAAGCTTACAATAGTTAAGTAATCCTACATTCCGTACAAAATAAAATGTATATAGAGGCTGTTACAATATGTAGCAGCCTTTATATGATTTAAAACATATGATATGTTTAGCAAATTGCAAAAATCACGTTCTGCATACTTTTTGCAATTTTCCAAGCATATGATAGAGAGGAAACGAGGAGCTATATGGAATCCAAAGGGAGAAGATTTCATTTTCATAGAAAGTCTGCGCGGATCGCAACGCTGGCACTGATCGTGCCGATGATGGTGTTGGGATTTACTGTTCGCGCTCTGGCGGGAGATATCAATGGTGAGGAAGCGCGTGTGATTGCAGCGGCTTCTGGGACGTTTTATTATAACAATGAAGCATATGCGGCAAGACCGGAATATATTTCACAGTTAACCGGATATCTGGCACAGGATGATGTCGATTTGTCTGCAAGTCAGGCAGATGCAGCGATTTCACAGATGTATGGAAGCATTGCACAGGGAGTTTCGGAAGGATATCTGTATAAGCTGAGCGATGCAGAAGATACAACGGAGGAGACGACAGAAGAGAATACAACCGAAGCAACAACCGAGACGACAAAGCCGCCAATCATGGTTGTACCGACGGAGGAAGCGGCAACAGAAGCGGAGAATCCGGAATCAGATGTGAAAGAGGATGGTTCCACCGGAGAATCTGCGGGTATGCAGACAACAGAAGCTGTGATTCAGCAGATTGACGAAGAGGAAGCAGACGGCAAGGTCACATATGATGTGGAACATCATACGATTATATATGAGAACAAGGACGGAAGCGAGAAGAAAAAACTGCCATCCGTCAACCATCCATTGGATGTAACAAACTATGTGCGGGTTGGAAATATTGTTATTTACACGATGCTTGGTATTATCTTATTGCTGGTACTTGGTCTGTATCTTGGAAAATGCTTCCCTTGGCAGCGCAAGAAGCGGAACCGGAAGACTGCACGCTACTATGTGAATCACAAGATGCGCAGTGCATATCGGAAGATTACGGGAACTGTATATATGGTGATAATTGCGGCACATGTCATGGTTGGTGTGTTGCTGCTCGGTGTGGGGGCAAGTGTATTCCGTCAGTCATTTGTGATTGATAATCTGACCTCCAGCGGGTATTATAGATATGTTTATGATGATATGAATCAGGCGATTCAGCGGGAGCTTGCAGATCAAAATGCCGAAGCGGTTGATACGATGATGCAGCAGGTTGGATACGATACCTTTTTGAATGCGGCAAAGCAGCAGGCGAAGAGCAGTCTGAGCGGAACGATACAGAATTATGATGGCTCAGAGCTGCAGCAGAAGCTGATGGAAATGGACTGTGGACTTTCTGGGGAAGCACAGCAGACCTGTGCCAATGTGATTGTTGGAAATGTGCAGAGTTATTCTACGGACATGGTTGGTTCCAGCATTTATGGAATCAAGCAGGGATATTGGGCATTCATGAAACAGACACTTCCGATTATGGCAGTCAACATGCTGCTTATGGTCGTGATCGTCATACTTATGGATCGGTATCATCACCGTGGGGTGCGGTATATTGCACGCGGCGTGATTGCAGGAGCAGTCATCGCATTGCTTTTTGCGATTGGATCGTATGTGATGAAGCCGTATGCGAAGATTTATATGCAGCCGTCGAGCCTGTATTTATTTGTGCGGGATTATGCGAAACATGCGGCTATGATTGTGGGGGCGATCGCAAGCATGGCAGTTCTCGTAGGGGTATTGCTTATGATGCTGGTAGGCGTAGTGCGTAAGAGACAAATGGAAGACGAATAAGGGGAAAAACAGTTGAAGATAGTAGATGTACATTGTCATGTTCTACCGGGAGTAGATGACGGCTCCAAGAACGAAGAGATGTCTATGGATATGATTGATATTGCATATAGTCAGGGAATTCGTGCAATGATTCTGACACCGCATTATTATCTGGGACATACCAGGGAGACAGGAGCAGATTTTAAAAAGATATTTGAGGTACTGCGCGGAAACGTGCAGCAGAAATATCCTGATTATGAGATGTATCTTGGAAATGAGGTATATTGGAATAAAGGTGTGATCGCGGCACTGAAAGACCAGCGCATCAACACGATGCAGGGGACAAAATACGTGCTCGTAGAATTTGCACCCGCGGCGGGTTATTCCGATATATTTGAAGCAATCCGTATGCTGACACAGGCTGGATATCGCCCATTGGTTGCACATGTAGAGCGTTATCACGAGTTGACAAAGCATATAGACCGCGTGGATGAAATCTGTAAAAATGGAGCCATCCTGCAGATGAATGTGGGCAGTCTGGTCGGCGGCATGTTTGACAGTCATGTGAAATGGTGTCGTAAGCTGATGCAGGAGGGCTACATCAGTATGATTGGCACAGATGCGCATAACACGGATGACCGGGCACCTTTTGTGAAGGAAGGACTGGCCTGGATGGAGAAGAAAATGGACGCGGAGCTGCTGGAGGATGTATTACATAGAAATGCAGAGAAGCTGCTGCGGAACGAGCGAATAGATTAACAGGGAGGATAAACGGGAAAACGATGGAGAACGAAAAGAAAATACAATCTCAAAGCACAGAAGAAATTGATTTGAAAGAATTATTTTTAGTATTGTGGTCGAAAATCTGGATTCTGATCGGCGCGGCAGTCGCAGGCGCTGTGATCGCGGCATTGTATACGATCTTATGTGTGACGCCGATGTATGAATCAACATCCTCTTTGTATATTTTGTCAAAGACAACGACATTGACATCTCTGACAGATTTGCAGATGGGTACACAGCTGACACAGGACTATATGGTGCTTGCGAAGAGCCGGAATGTAGTGGAATCCGTGATTCAGGAATTGGAGCTGGATATGACATATGAGGAGTTTCTGGATACTGTTACAATCACCAATGATTCCAATACACGTATTCTGACCTTGTCTGTGCGAAATGCAGATCCGTATATGGCAAAGACCATTGTCGACAAGTATGCAGAGGTCACAGCAAAGAAAACAGCAGATGTCATGGCGACCGAAGTGCCGAATGTTGTAGATACCGGTGTGGTAGCTGAGAATCCGGTATCGCCAAATACGAAGAAGAACATTGTGCTTGGTGCATTGATCGTGTTTGTGCTGGCAGCAGGTGTGATTATAGTAAGGTATCTGCTGGATGATTCTATCAAGACGGCAGATGATGCAGAGAAGTATCTGGGACTTACAAACCTTGGCTCGATTCCTGTATACCAGAATGAGAAGAAGACAAAGGGTAAGAAGACAAAGAAAAGCAGTAAGCATGTGATGAAAAAGAGCGCTTAATGAGGGGATAGAACATGAAGAAGATTGTACTCGAAAAGATTGATGAGTTGAATTATAATGCGAGAGAATCGTACAAGGCTTTGCGTACGAACATTCAGTTCTTAGGAAGCGATATCAAGACGATTGCATTTACTTCGGCAACGCCGAATGAAGGAAAGTCGACGGTGTCATTTGAGCTTGCAAGAACTATGACAGAGACAGGAAAGAAGATCCTGTATGTAGATGCGGATATCCGCAAATCCGTTGCGCTGGTTCGACATGGAATCAGTGAGGAGGTTGTTGGTTTATCCCATTATCTGTCCGGACAGGAGAAGCTGGACAATGTGATCTATGAGACAAATATCGAAAATCTGCATATGATATTTTCCGGTCAAAGCGCACCGAATCCTTCAGAGCTGCTTGGAAATGATCTGTTTAAGGCATTGATGGCGAAGGGGCGGGAGGAATACGATTATGTGATCGTGGATTGTCCGCCGCTTGGTTCCGTAATTGATGCGGCGATTGTCGCTCAGAACTGTGATGGCGCAATTATTGTGATTGCAGCAGATTCCATCAGCTATCGTCTGGAGCAGAAGGTCAAGGAACAGCTTGAGAAGTCTGGCTGCCGTATTCTTGGAACGATCATGAATAAGGTGGAAGTTGCCGGAAAAGCCTATGGAAAATATTACGGCAAATACTATGGCAAGTATTACGGAAAATATTATGGCAATTATGGTACATATGGTTCCTATGGTCAAGAGGAAAAGAAGTAGACAGGGTAGAATAAAGTTAGATTATAGAAAATCATCATGTGAAAGCATGGTGATTTTTTTTGTGGAATCAGAAATTATGCAGAAGGTGCAAGAATAAAAAATAATAATACTGGTTGACATATAATACTATGTGTTGTATAGTATTGCTTGTAGGAGAAATCATTATGAGCATAGCCATTACTGAATGAGAGGAGGTATACATATGGATATTCAATTAAAACGAGGCATGCTGGATGTATGCGTGCTGGCGGCAATCAAAGATGAAGATTCCTATGGATATCAGATCATCAAGGATATGAAACCGTATGTGACGATTTCGGAGTCGACGCTGTATCCGATCTTGAGACGTCTGGAAGCAAATGCGTATCTGACGGTACAGTCGGTGGAGCATAACGGACGACTTCGGAAGTATTATCATATTACAGATGCCGGACGGGCGCGAATCGAAGAATTTCAGGAAGAATGGAAGGAACTGGAATCCATTTATCGATTTATTGTTCGGCAAGAACCTATGAAGGAGGCACAAGACCATGAATAAACAGGAATATTTATCGGCGATTCGGATGCGGATTCCGAAGATGCCGACCGAGGATATGGAGCGGTTCATTGCTTATTATAGTGAAATGATCGATGACCGTGTGGAAGATGGCATGACGGAGGAAGAGGCAGTTGCATCGATGGATGCACCGGATGAAGCCGTGGATCAGATTCTGGCAGACACGCCACTTACAAAAATCGTAAAGCAGAAGATGAAGCCGACGCATCGCCTGCGGGCATGGGAGATTGTTTTGCTTGTATTAGGATCGCCGGTATGGATACCATTGCTGCTTGCAGCCGGAATCTTAGTGTTAAGTATGGTAGTCGTTGTATTTTCGTTATTGCTTACATTTTATGCAGTGGTCGTAACAGTGGCAGTTGCAGGAATTGCAGGAACATTAGCCGTGATTCCATTCCTGATGATCAGTAATATTCCGGCAGCCGTATTTATGCTTGGATGTGGATTCGCAGGCGTCGGACTTACGATTCTGTTCGTTGTTGCAGTGAAGCCGGTAACGATAGGATTCTGGAACTTGTGTAAGGCAGCCGTGAGCGGTATCAAGAGAAAGTTCGTAAGAGGAGGGAGCATCATGAACGAAGTGAATGATTTAGGATGCGACCGACGATCTGCCGCCGAGTGAAACGAGGGGGCATTACATTAAAAGGAGTGATAGATATGAGCAAGACAAAAAAGGCAGTCATCATTGGTTCGGTGTTGGTTGGCATTGGCGTGATTATAGGAGTGATTGCGATTGCGATAGGTGGATTCAAGTTCCCGAGTGGAGCGGTCGATCTTACCTCGATGAAGGCACTTAATACCGAGAAGAAAACCGTGCGGGTTACGGATGCATTTGATAAAATAGAGGTTGTAGGCGCAGACAGTATGGATATCGAGATCTGCAAATCAAAGACTGGCGAGAATTATGTGGAATATTACGATACAGATGATTGGACGAGTCATGTGGATGTGAAGGATCATGTGCTGAAATTCACAACCGACGATAAGGGCAAACATAAATCGGTTGTATCACTGGGATTCGGAAAGGATACGATGACGCGAATTTATCTGACTGATGCGGAATACAAAGAACTTTATGTTATGACTTTGAGCGGATATGTTACGATTCAGGATATAAACACGGAAAGCTTGAAAGCGTCGACATCAAGCGGCGATATGGATCTGGTAGATGTGTCGGCAAAGCAGATGGAACTCGAGGCAAATAGTGGAGATATCGAGATGCAGAATGTAACCGCAGAAAGCTTGAAAATGTCGACATCAAGCGGAGATATAGGTCTGTTAGATGTGACAGCGAAGCAGATGGAGCTCGATGCAAGCAGTGGAGACATAGATTTGGAGTGCTGTGATGCGGAAGGATTCGATATCACAACATCGAGTGGCGATGTCGATATGGAGATTGCAGCGGGGCGCACATATCGGTTCGAGACGAAGACAAATAGCGGAGATGTGGATGTTCCGGATGGCGATGCAGATTCTAAGTATCTGTGTAAGATCGTAACATCGAGTGGCGATGTGGATGTGGAGCAGAAGTAGATTTTGATTTGATAATTGACAGAGGTATGACAGGTAACTCTAACGAAGAATATACAGAAAGAGCAGATATCATAAGGTATCTGCTCTTTTTATCCAGTGGAAATCACAAAAAACTAATAAGAATATTTCTTGCTTCCGCCCAGATATCTTCCGGACTGGATTCTACAAAGTGAGCGTTTCGTGCTTTCAAGTCAAGCATTTTGGCTTGATCACAGAGTATCACGCCTGTTGTTTGTGTCCGGGAATCCAATTTAATATGAAATGGATGGTGTTTGTTCGTATTTGTGATAGGACAGACAAGTGCCATGGAGCTGTGTTGATTCAGGATATCATTGCTTAATACGAGAGCCGGACGCCTGCCGCTTTGTTCATGTCCCTGCTGGGGATTAAAGTCTAAAAAGATAATATCCCCTTGTTTATAATCTACCAAATTTCATCACCCGTTGGAGCACCCGTATCAACCTCTTGTGTATTTTCTACATAAATTTCATCAAGCGGTTTGTGATAAAATGCCTCCAGCCTTTCTTTTAAATTAAGGTATCTGGATTTATTGATCTTCTCAATAATTATCTTTCCGTTGTCTACGTTAATTCCGATTTCGTCATTTTCTTTTAAATCCATTTTTGCCATTACTTCTTTGGGTAATCGAATACCCTGACTGTTGCCCCATTTTCGGATGGCAGTCTGCACCATATAAATATTTGCATTCATATTTTGATTTGTTTGTTCCATAGGTTTTCCTCCACATAAGTATATACAACGGATATACCTTAATAGTAGTATATACGAAGTATATCTGAGTGTCAAATAAAATCGTGGTATTTCCCATCAGATTTTTGTAGCGTATAAATGTAACTTGTAAACAGGTACTGAATCCGCTATACTAGCATTAGGAAAGGCGGTGGAAGGATGGAAGATATGCAAAATCAGGAACTATGTATTTTACTTGACAGTATTCTTGCCTTACTGGAAACTGGCAATGCAGACAAAGCAAAAGAGATTATACAAAATGCAATCAATCGGATTGACAGAGGTATGACAAGTAGTTCTAAAGAGTAATATACAAGAAGAGCAGATATCATAAGGTATCTGCTTTTTATTTGACGCACGACAAATAATATGATATTCTAACGTTAAATTATTTGACGCACGACAAATAAAATACAAAAAATCTGCCTATAATAATGATAACGGGGGTGATCGTTTGAACATTATACATGAGAAACAGGATTTGACTTATCTGAACTGGTCGCATATTCGGAGTTCGAGTGGAACGGCTGGAACATTTCTGAAATCAGAATCGAATCTGGACGGAAAAAAGACGTATTATAAGCTTTCTAATTTTGATCCGGTTCGAGGAGTAGTCGGACATGAATGTGTGAATGAAATTATCGTTGATCGTCTGCTAACATTATTGGGTGTGGAGCATTTGAGCTATGAATTAATCCATGCAGATGTTGAAATCGAAGGGAAGGTGTATACGACGTATGTATGTGCTTCGGAGGATTTCAAAAAGCGTGGAGAAAGTAAAATCGCGTTGGATGATTACTATACGGCGAATGCACAAAAGGGCGAGGATCGTTATGATTTTTGTAAGAGAATGGGCTGGCAGGACTATATAGATACGATGCTTGCGGTCGATTATCTGATCTTGAACCGGGACCGGCATGGGGCGAATATTGAGGTATTGAGAAATGCGAGAGCGCATACACTGCGTATTGCACCGTTATTTGATCATGGGTTATCACTGCTTTATTCCTGCATGACAGACGCGGATGCAGAGGCATTCGATGTACTTTCGGATAAACCCTGTCAGAATTTTATAGGCGGATATTCCTGCTATGAGAATCTGCAGCTTATAAAGGAGAAACAGGGGATATTTGTACATTCACTCGTGGAGACAGACAAGGACTTTTTGTTTGATGGGATGGATGGAATCCTGTCGAAGGTGTTTGCAGATAAGATATGGAATATGATTTATGGAAGGCATCAGATATATGAGAAGTTATGAAATCGTGGATACGGAGGAGCGTAGAAGTGTTGGAATCCTGCTGTATTATGAGAAGAAAAAAGACTTTATCATTGAATTGCAAAGTGATCTGGATGAGTGGACAGCGCCGCTGCTATTTACGAATCTGGTGAAAAATGGCATCTACACAGTTCCGCGTGACTTAAGCTTCCTGTGGGTTAAGGAGCGGGTTATTCCAAGTGGGAGACAGAATATCAGTGCAATCCTGAAGAATCATAAGATGGATGCCTACGATGAAATGAAGTTTCTGGAATTGTCAAAGGCACGATGCTCGCAGGACAATCTGTGTATCAAAAAGATCGATCGGCTTCCGGCATATGTGGTGGAGCGCGCGGAAAAGCATATTGTGGATTGCGTACCTTGTGCAGAGCATAAGGTTTTGTGCTTTTTTGCAGATGGGACTGTGAAGAAAATTGATTTGCAAGAGATCCAATCCGTCGCGGGCGTGGATAAGGTTCTTCGAAATGAACTATTGTATCGATCCTGTCAGGTAGGAACAGGTGGATATTCGATCACGTTTGATGATTCCATTGACATACCTGCATGGATTCTTTATGATGAAGGCGTGACAATTCCTTTATCACAGGATGATTTTATCTGCTTTGCCAGAAATAATCTGCTGGACACGACAGAATGTTGTGAGGTTCTGGATTGTTCCAGACAGAATATCGCCTACATGGCAAAGCGTGGACAATTAGAGGAAGTCAAAGTAAATGTAAAGGGAAATCTATATCGGAAGGGCGATGTCCTGAAGAATATGTGGTAGTTTAAGATGAGTAAACAAAAGAGAAAAATATTGCGACAGGGATTCATCAAATCCCTGCCGATTCTATGTAGTTATATTTTCCTAGGGGCAGCCTATGGCATGCTGATGGAGAATGCAGGTTTTTCATGGATGTATTCGCTGCTTGCGAGCGTGACAGTGTACACCGGCGCATTTCAGTTTATGCTGATTACATTTCTGTCGAGTGGCGCATCGATTGCGACGATTGCGATTTCTGCACTTTTAATGAACAGCCGCCAGTTCTTCTATGGACTGACCTTTCTCGAAGAGTTCCGGCAGATGGGGAAGCGGAAATGGTACATGATTCCGACGCTGACCGACGAGACATATGCGGTGAACTGCACCTTGACGGATGAGGAATATCCGGACAAGAAGGAAAAGCATGGAATCATGTTTCTGGTTGCCGTGTTCAGCCATTGCTACTGGGCGACCGGTTCGGTGCTCGGAGGTGTGCTGGGGCAGATTATTCCATTCGATATGACTGGCATTGATTTCTGTATGACGGCACTTTTTGTGATCATTTTTATCGATCAGTGGGAGCATGCGACGAGTCACAAGCCGGCACTTATCGGCTTGGGCGTGGCAGTTATATGTCTGTTTATTTTCGGAAAGACTGCATTTATGCTGCCTGCGTTATTGATCGTATCGGGCATCCTGCTTGTGATGACGCGCGCGGAGAACCGAGACGAGGATAGAGAGGCAGGTGCAGACAGATGAGTACATGGCAGATTATTGGAATTATTTTGATGAGTGCATGTATCACGGTTATGTTGCGTGCACTTCCGTTTCTGATATTCAAGGGGAATAAGACGCTGCCGAAACCGGTGCAGACGCTTGGCAAATACCTTCCGTCCGCGATTATGGCAGTGTTGATCGTGTATTGCCTGAAGGATGCGAGAGGAGATTTCCTGGGGACGGGCGTCTGGCAGCTTCTGGCAGTAGTCGTTGTAGCGGTCAGTTACAAATGGAAACACAACACATTTTTGAGCATCCTGCTTGGTACAGTCTGTTATATGGTGCTTCTACGTATTTTCTAGCCAGAACATAAAAAATGGCTAAAAATCAGGGGTTGCAACCATCGGTTGACAAATTGTCCGTGCGGCTTTCTTGTGTGTAACGGAGAAAATGCGTACGATAGGAACATCAAATTTGCCACACGGATGGCAGGAGGAGGCGCTTATGATATTAGCAGATAAGATTATTAACTTGCGAAAAAAGAATGGTTGGTCTCAGGAAGAACTGGCACATAAATTAGGAGTGAGTCGACAATCCATTTCCAAATATGAAGGGGCACAGGCAGTCCCCGATTTGGATAAAATATTGAAGCTTAGTCAGATCTTTGGTGTGACAACGGACTATCTCATTAAAGATGAGATGGAAGAGGAGATTTATACCGGGGAGGATTCTTATGAAGAAGACAAACCACAGTATAAAGTGACAATGGAAATGGCAAGTGAGTTTCTGCAGATCATAAAAGAGGCTGCAAAAAGAATCGCATTTGCAACGTGGCTCTGCGTGATATCACCAATCTGTCTGATCGTGTTAGGGGCAGCCAGCGAAGTGGAAGCGTTTGGACTCGGAGAAGACTTTACTGGTGGGGTTGGAATGTGCGTGATGTTCATACTGGTTGGAATTGCGGTTGCGATTTTTGTATGTACCGATATGAAACAGAAAAAATTCGAATTCTTAGAGACAAAATGCTTCGAGACAGAATATGGAGTGACAGGGATGGTGAAGGAACGCAAAGAACAGTTCCATGAACGGTATGTGCGTTACAATGTGATTGGTGTTACATTGTGTATATTTTCTGTGATTCCGCTTTTTGGCGGTCTAGCTATATTCGGTGATCGGGACTTTCCGATTGTATGTATGGTAGGGATTATGCTGTTTCTGATTTCTTGTGGTGTATATTTCTTGGTGCTGGGAGGAACGCAGATGGCTGCCATGGAGAAACTTCTTGAAGAAGGCGATTATACAAGGGCAAAAAAGAAAATCAGCGACAAGATGGGCGCATTTTCACTTGCGTATTGGCTTGGTTCAACAGCGATTTTTCTTGGTATCAGCTTTATCACGAACGATTGGAAAGATGCTGGGATCGTGTGGCCGATTGTTGGCGTATTGTATGCGGCTGTACGTGTGATCGTGGAGCATGTATGCAGTAAGGAAAAATAGCTATTGTAAGGCGTGCTTTAATGTAACTCAAAAGGGCACTTGAAAAATCAAGTACCCTCGTGTATAATCTACTTAGAAAGGTAATCGGATGTAATATCCGATTTGCCCTCAGTAAATACAGATTTTAGAAATAGCATTCACTTTGGTCGGTGGGATGCTATTTCTTTTTATTATGATCGTCTATGTAAGACAAAGCCGCGAAAACAACGAGCAATAAAGTTAAAACTTCAAGCGTGTTCATAGGGCATCACCCTCCTTCGTAAAACTAGAGGGCATCAAATAATCGGAAAATCACATCCTGCTTTCTTTTCAATTACACAATAAAAGTATATCAAAAATCGAACAAATGTTCAATATAAAAACCTAATTGACAAATAAAATTTTTCTTTGTATAATACATAAAATAGTAATGATTACTACTTTTGAAAGGAGAAAAGAGTTATGGCAAATAAGTACGCAGGAACACAGACAGAGAAGAATTTATTGGAGGCATTTTCGGGTGAGTCACAGGCACGAAACAAGTATACGTATTTCGCTTCCAAGGCAAAGAAGGATGGATTCGAGCAGATCGCATCCCTGTTCCTGAAGACCGCAGACAATGAGAAAGAGCATGCGAAGATGTGGTTCAAGGAATTGAATGGAATTGGAAGCACGGCGGAGAATCTGGCTGCAGCGGCTGAGGGCGAGAACTACGAGTGGACCGATATGTATGAGGGCTTTGCAAAGACAGCTGAGGAAGAGGGCTTCCCAGAGCTTGCAGAGAAGTTCCGTCTCGTTGGTGCGATCGAGAAGCAGCATGAGGAACGCTATCGCGCACTTCTGCATAATGTGGAGATGCAGGAAGTATTTGCGAAGAGCGAGGTCAAGGTTTGGGAGTGCAGAAACTGCGGACATATCGTAGTTGGCGAGAAGGCACCGGAGGTTTGCCCGGTATGTGCGCATCCGCAGTCTTACTTTGAGGTACATGCAGAGAACTACTAATTGGAATGAGAACGAGCTGTTGCCCGAAGAAATTCGGGACAGCTCTTTTTTTATACTGCAAATCATAGAAAACCTATTGAAAAAGTAGGATAAAGATGATAATATCCGAAGCAGAAATAGAAATTCGCTGATAACAGGAATTGAGGTGAGCATATGTCAATTAAGAAAATCGCAGAATTGACACATTCTTCTCCCGCAACCGTGTCGCGGGTATTGAATAATCCGAGTTACAAATGCCAGACACCGGGGCTGAGGGAGCAGATATGGAAAACTGCAATGGAACTGAATTATACGCCGAACGAGGCTGCACGCAATCTGAAGAAAGCGGGCGCTGGGAGACAACAAAACCATTATAGTATTGATATTCTGATGACGCGTATGGATGGTATGCATGCGGATCCGTTCTTTGAAGAACTGTTACGCGTGGTGGAGAGCCAGATACATGAACATGCCTGCATTTTATCCGGCATCTGGTATAAATCTGTTTTCTCCGATGAACGGAGATGCGAGCGGGAGAATCTGGACTCTGTGTTGAAGGAGATGTTCCCGGCGGAACGTGAACGGCAGGACGGGTTGATTATTATAGGAAAATGCTGTTCAAAGGCGATACAGAAGCTGAAGAAGTATTATCGGAATATGGTGGCGATCAATCGAAATCCAACCGGATATGAGTTGGATGAGGTGCTTTGTGACGGTCGAAAGATTGCCTCGATGGCAGTGGAATATCTGACGAAACTGGAACACAGGAAGATTGCGTATGTCGGTAAATGCCACGGAGAAGCGAGGTACAGCGGATATTCTGAGGTGCTCCGCAAACATGAAATCGATTTCTACCCGGAGTATGTGATTGAGACGGAGCAGACAGAAAAGGAAGGCTTTGCTGCGATGGAAAAATTTCTAAAGCTGGATGATCCGCCGACCGCGATTTACTGCGCGAATGATATCACGGCTGTTGGTATGCTCAAATGCTTAAATCAGTACCGGAGTCTGATTTATTCGCCATCAATCATTGCAAGCGATGATATCGAGGAGGGTGAGTTTACCCGGCCGATGTTGTCCACGGTGCATCTGCCGAAAGAGAACATGGCGAAGTTCGCGATGTATCTGCTGCTTGACCGTATCCGTGGGGGACACAGTGAGGTTGTGCGGATTGAATTGGAAGGAAAATTAAAGATCCGGAGCAGCTGTTCCATGGTAAATGAGGTAAATCAGCCGGAATATTGTATCTGAATTGCTTGAAAATCAAGGAAATATAAGGCTGAAAACCTTTTCACGGGAATACGGTTTTCAACCGAAAAAGATAGGTAAATATACAAAATTATAAGGAAAAATCTGGAAAAAAGACGATTTCACATCTGTGTTTCACGCAGAGTGAAATCGTTTTCTTTTGTTACACTGTTATAAGGCGTGCGCATATGCTAAAGTTCGGTGCATAGAAAAAGCCAAGGAGGACAACAACATGGGAACGAAGAAACCAAACGTATTATATATTGTGTTAGATGATTTAGGATTTTCACAGTTGGGCTGCTATGGCTCCACGATTCATACGCCGAATCTGGACCGCCTCGCGGAGGAGGGCTTGCGATATAACAATTTTCACACGACAGCGATCTGCTCGGCAACCAGAGCGAGTCTGCTGACAGGCGCCAACCACCACTCCGTTGGAATCGGACATGTGGTCGAGACTGTGACCGGATTTCAGAATGGCCTTGGCGGAATTGATCCACATTTCGGCACGCTGGCAGAGATACTGAAAACATATGATTACCGGACGATGGCGGTCGGAAAATGGCATCTGGCAAAAAATGATGTACGAACAGCGGCAGGACCATTTAACAACTGGCCGCTTGGAAAGGGATTTGATACCTATTATGGATTCTTAGATGCGGACATGGATCAGTGGCATCCGATGCTGACGCGGGACAACACAAGAGTGGAGCAGCCAAAACAGCCGAAAGACGGATATCATTTATCCGAAGATCTGACGGATAATGCGATTGAATATGTATATCATCACCATCTGGAATATCCGGAACAGCCATTTTTCCTGTATCTGGCTTACGGTGCAATGCACACACCGCATCACGCACCGCAGGAATATATAGACCGTTACAAGGGGAAGTTCGATAAGGGCTGGGATGCGATCCGGGAAGAATGGTTTGAAAACCAGAAGCGGCTTGGCATCGTTAATGAGAATGCGGAGCTGACCGATCGAAATGAATATGTGAAAGCGTGGGATTCGCTGAGTGAGCGCGAGAAAAAAGCAGCCGCCCGTTATATGGAAGTGTTTGCCGGTTTCTTAGAGCATACGGATGCGCAGATCGGACGGTTAATTGATTATCTCAGAGATAATCATATTCTCGATGATACGATCGTTGTATTTATCTCTGATAATGGCGCGAGTGCAGAGGGGGGACAGAATGGTCGTTATAACCTGAATTCCTCAATGGATATTACTGGTACCTATGACCGCGATGTGGAGCTGGCATTGGAGCATTATGATACGCTTGGGGATGAATATTCACAGCCACATTATCCGATGGGCTGGGCGAATGCAGGCAATACCCCATTCCCTTGGTACAAGCAGTGGGTACATGAGGGTGGCGTAAAAGATCCGCTGATCATTCGTTATCCGGCAGCCATCAAAGATCCGGGTGCTGTCCGCAGACAGTATAACCATGTGTCGGATGTGACGCCGACCGTGCTTGATCTGCTGGGACTTTCAAAACCGGAATTTATCAAGGGTGTTCCACAGCAGCCGTTCGAGGGAATCAGCTTCCGAAAGACGATCGAAGATGGTACGGCACCTTCGGATAAACATGTGCAGTACTTTGAAATGAATGGAAACCGTTCTGTCTACAAGGATGGATGGAAGGCAGTCTATAACTACCTGAATCGTAAGAAAAACGGAGATAAATGGGAGCTGTATCATGTCGATGCGGATTATTCTGAGAAATACGACGTGGCAGACCAGTATCCGGAGAAGCTGCGGGAGTTACAGGATGAATGGCTGATACAGGCTTCAAAATACCATGTATTTCCGATGGTGAAGCTGGAATACATGCTGGAAAAGGATGGATTGAACAAAGGCTATGATAATTACAGTGCACCGGCGAAGAAGCTGGTATACGAAAATGTAATATTGCCACATGATATTGCAAATGATCCGGGCGTTGGAAGAACAACGCATACTGTGACAGCGACGATAAATCGTTCAGATACTGCACAGCAGGGTGTGATTCTGGCACAGGGTGACCGGTTTGGCGGATCTGCCTTTTATGTCAAGGATAACCACTTGTATTACGCATTCAATGTCGACTGGGATCAGCGGTTTAAGGTGGTATCGGAGAACGAAATTCCGCTTGGAACCGTTGAGGTTTCATATGTATTTACAGTGACAGAATATAATCATGCACTTGTGAAGCTGTATATCAACGGTGAGGAACAGGGACAGGTGGAAATTACTCCATTACATTATACGACAGCACTCATTCTGACATTGAAAGCAAACAAGTACTCTTCTGTTGAGGATGCAGATTATGAGGCACCATTTGAATTTACCGGAGAATTGAAGAAGGTTGTCATTGATGTACCGGCACGTATTGCGAAAACGAGTGAAGAGTTAGAGCGGGTATTGCATATTGAATAAATTGAGAACAAAGTAAGAAATAGCAGACCAAGGAGGAAGCAGGCATGGAAGGACTGGAAAAAGAGGCAGAAACAATTATAAAAATCGAGCATCTGAACAAACAGTTTCTCGTGGATAAAAAACCGATGGAGATACTCCGGGATATCAATCTGGACATTAAGAAGGGTGAGTTCATTACAATCGTTGGTCATAGTGGCTGTGGAAAGAGTACACTGTTGAAGATTATGTGCGGACTGGTTCCTTACGAGGACGGTGTTGTGGAACGGAACGGACATGCTGTCGAAGGCCCGGGACCGAAATGTGGAATGGTGTTTCAGGATCATCGTCTGCTTCCGTGGTTGAAGATCAAAGATAACGTCGGATTTGGATTGGGGCAGTTATCAAAGGAAGAGCGAAAGGAAAAGGTACAGGCACATCTCGATCTGGTTGGACTGCATGGGTTTGAAAACAGTTATCCAAGACAGTTATCCGGTGGTATGTCCCAGCGGGCAGCCATCGCCAGAGGCCTTGTGAATAACCCGACGATCCTGTTGCTGGATGAGCCGTTTGGTGCATTGGATGCATTGACACGAATCCAGATGCAGAAGGAGATTCTTCGGATTCAGAGAGAACAGGGAACTACGATGGTGATGGTCACGCACGATATTGACGAGGCGATCGTCTTAGGCGACCGGGTTGTTGTGCTGCAGGCAAGACCGGGAGAAATCAAACAGATCATCCGGGTAGAAGGAGCTGGACACCGGCGCAACAGTACAGATTTTGTAGAATACAAACGGCGTATCTACAACGATCTGTTTGAAGATGCAGAACAGGAACCGGAAATTGAGTATATTATATAGGAGAAAACGATATACCACAGAGCGAAAGCAATGTAGTGTTACCGGTATGTGAGGGGGCATTACATATAGTAGGAGGCGAAAAAGATGGCTTTATGGAAGAGAGTAATATATGCGTTGATAATTCCGTCAGCAATTGTAGCAGCATGGATTTATGCGACGACATCTGGAAATGTACCGGCAGGAATTCTGCCGAGTATCTCACGTGTGTGGCAAGCCTTTTTGCAGATGACAAAGAGTGGGCAGCTGCAGAAGGATCTGCTGATCAGTCTGACAAGAGTATTAAAAGGATTTGCGACTTCCGCAGTATTAGGAATCCTTTTAGGATCACTAATCGGCATGTCGAAGCGGGCGAAGGCACTGCTTCTGCCGATGATTACCGTGATTCGGCAGATTCCGATGATTGCGTGGATTCCGTTGATTATCCTGTGGTGCGGAATAGGAGAGATGTCCAAGATTGTAATTATCGTGCTGGCGGCATTTTTCCCGATTCTTGTAAATACAGAAAGTGGTATCGAGAATACACCGAGTGGATATCTGGAGGTCGCAAGGTTATATAAATTAAATCCGTGGAATACATTTCGCCGGGTATACCTGCCACATGCACTTCCGAATATTTTAGTTGGACTGAAGCTTGGACTTGGTGTATCATGGATGGCAGTGGTAGCGTCGGAGCTGATTGCGGCGACATCTGGAATCGGATACCGGATGAGCGATGCGCGAAGCCTGATGCGTGCGGATATTGTAATTGTCTGCATGATCGTGATCGGACTTGTCGGTGTTATCATGGATAAGTTGATTGGCGCATTGTTCGGTGTATTTACACCGTGGAATGTGAAGAATCAGAACGAATAACCATACAGGAGGCGAGCACTATGCCAGCAGCAAGTATCTTGATCAAACCGGCATCTTCGAACTGCAATCTGGATTGCAAATACTGTTTCTATAAGGTGTTGAGCAGTAACCGGGAAGAATACAGCAAGGGATTTATGAAGGAAGAAACCCTGGAAACGCTTGTGCGGGAGGGGATTGCCTATGCAGACGGCTCTCTGACCTTTGCGTTTCAGGGTGGAGAACCGACACTTGCCGGACTGCCATTCTTTGAGCGGGTGATGGAATTGCAGAAGCAATATAATAAGAAAGGTCTGAGCATTGAAAATACGTTGCAGACAAATGGTATGGTGATCGATGATGCGTGGGCGAAGTTTTTTGCAGAGCATGATTTTTTGATCGGGATATCGCTGGATGGACCGAAGAAGCTGCATGATAAGTACCGTGTGGATTACCAGAACCGGGAAAGCTTTGAACAGGTCATGCATGCAATCGCATTGTTCCGCAAATATGGTGTCCGGTTTAATATTCTGACTGTAGTTACGGAGGCACTGGCACAGCAGGCATCGTATGTATACAAATTTTACAAGCGGAATGTTTTTCCCTATGTGCAGCTGATTCCGTGCATGGATGAGAAGAAACGATGCTGCATGGCAGAGGAAGGTACCGGAGCGGTTACACCGGAAAGCTATGGGAAGTTTTTGTGTGAATTTTTTGATCTGTGGTACGAAGATTTTGTACAGGGGGAAGAAATGGATGTCCGTATCTTTTCAAACCTCGCACAGATGGCGGCGGGCTATCCGGCGGAGGAATGTGGGATGAATGGCTGCTGTAACTGTTATTTCGTTGTAGAAGGGGATGGCAGTGTGTATCCCTGCGATTTTTATTGCATCGATGAATGGAAGCTCGGCGAGGTCGGACAGCCGTTTGCAGAGATGATACAGTCGGAACGTGCCCATGCATTTGTGGCAAACAGCCGGGCACAGTGTGACGCGTGCAGGGAATGTCCATATCTCAGCCTGTGCCATGGCGGGTGCCGTCGATGGCGGGAGGAGACGAAGGGCGTGTATGGGAAGAACCGTCTGTGTACGGCGTATCAGATGTTCTTTGCACATACATGGGACCGGCTGCAAAAGCTGGGTGAAGTGATCGCGCAGGCGTATGGACGCAGAGGATAATCAGTTTGCATAATCAGTAGAAAGGAAATAGTGATTGACTATTTCCTTTTATTTTGTCTATAATTGTATTTATACGCAATTTTAGAGAAAAGAGAGCTGATACTATGAAAATCCCCAAAAATACGAATCCATTGCAATCCGACCGTACATTCTTAGCGACAGAACCGATCGGCAGGCTGCTGGCGAAGCTGGCACTGCCGACAGTTGCGGCGCAGATGATCAACATGCTGTATAACATTGTTGACCGTATCTATATCGGGCATATCCCGGAGACAGGCGCGATGGCGCTGACGGGTGTGGGTGTCTGCATGCCACTCATTATGATTA
The DNA here is from genome assembly GCA_002404515.1 of Lachnospiraceae bacterium UBA4711. GTDB lineage: Bacteria > Bacillota > Clostridia > Lachnospirales > Lachnospiraceae > Coprococcus_C. Next base: position 22,587 of record DHJV01000157.1, read on the forward strand.
TAAGTGCTTTTGCCGCATTGGTTGGAAATGGCGGTGCGCCGCGTGCGACAATCTTTATGGGTAAAAATAAGAAAGATGACGCGGAGAAGATACTCGCCAACTGTTTTACGATGCAGATTCTCCTGTCGATCGTTCTGACCGTCGTTTTACTGATCTGGAACCGGGATTTCCTGCTTGCCTTTGGTGCAAGTGCCAATACGATTGAGTACGCGACATCGTATATGAATATCTATGCACTCGGAACGATCTTCGTACAGCTCACCCTCGGCATGAATGCATTTATTACAGCGCAGGGCTTTGCGAAGGAGGGCATGCTGTCAGTTCTGATCGGAGCGGTCGTAAATATCATTTTAGATCCGATCTTTATCTTCGGATTCCATATGGGGGTCCGTGGTGCCGCGCTTGCAACGATCATTTCACAGGGCTGTTCCTGTGCATGGGTGTTAAGATTCCTGTTCGGAAAGCGCACCACACTTCGTATCCGAGTCAAAAATATGGGATTGAAGGCAGCGTATATTCTTCCCTGCATGGCACTTGGTTCTGCCGTCTTTATCATGCAGGGCAGTGAGAGTATCATCTCGGTATGCTTTAATTCCTCCCTCTTGAAATACGGTGGTGATATCGCGGTCGGCTCGATGACGATTCTGACGAGTGTCATGCAGTTTGCCATGCTGCCGCTGCAGGGACTGGGACAGGGGGCACAGCCGATCATCAGCTATAATTATGGCGCAAAAAATGCATCCAGAGTCCGGGCGGCGTTCAAGCTTTTGCTCAAAGTCAGCATGATCTATTCTGTGACACTCTGGCTCTGCATTATGTGCTTCCCGAAGGTATTTGCATCGATTTTCACGACAGATGCGGCATTGATTGCATTTACAAAGGATGCGCTCCGATATTATCTGGCGGTGATGTTCCTGTTCGGAATCCAGATTGCCTGTCAGATGACCTTCAATGCACTTGGAAATGCACCGGCATCAATCATTGTTGCAATCATGCGGAAATTCGTGCTGTTGATTCCGCTCATTTTCATCCTGCCGCATATCATTACGTCGGACAAGACGATGGCGGTTTATCTGGCGGAACCGATCGCGGATGTGCTCGCGGTAACATTTACATCAATCCTGTTTTCATTCCAGTTTAAGAAGGCGCTTCGGGAGATGGAGGAAAAAATATGTTAACATCACTTGCACTTATCTTTCTGGTCGGGCTTGCCATGTCTGCAATCTGTAAACAGATCCGCCTGCCGGGCATCATCGGCATGCTGGCGACAGGAATCGTACTTGGTCCCTATGTGCTGGATCTGTTATCGCCATCGATTCTGGGTATTTCCGCGGATCTGCGAAAATTAGCACTTGTCATTATCCTGCTCAAGGCAGGGCTGTCGTTGAATCTGTCGGACCTGAAGAAGGTTGGGCGTCCGGCAATCCTGATGGCGTTTGTGCCGGCATCGTTTGAGATCTGTGGGTATATCCTGTTTGCACCGATGATCCTTGGCGTGACACGCGTGGAGGCAGCGGTTATGGGTGCCGTCATGGGTGCGGTTTCACCAGCCGTCGTGGTGCCGCGTATGGTGAAACTTATGGAGGAAGGCTATGGAACGAAGAAAGGAATCCCACAGATGATACTGGCGGGGGCGTCGTGCGACGATATCTTCGTAATCGTGTTATTTACAACATTTCTGCAGATGGCACAGGGCGGACATGCGAATGCGAAGGATTTTATCAATATTCCAATTTCGATTGTGTTAGGAATCGTGCTTGGTTGTATCGTTGGCTATCTGCTGTACCAGTTCTTTGAGCTTGCGTATAAGAAGAATCACTGTGTGCGCAATTCAACGAAGCTGATCGTGATCCTGGGTACGTCGTGCCTGCTGCTTGCAATCGAGGAGTGGCTGTCTGCATATGTGGCAGTGTCCGGACTTCTGGCAGTTGTCAGCATGGCATGTGTGCTCAAACTGAAGAGCACAACATTTGTATCCAAGCGGTTGTCAGAGAAATTCGGTAAGCTATGGATTGCCGCAGAAGTAATCCTGTTCGTGTTAGTTGGTGCCGCAGTCGATATCCGGTATATGGCGAAGGCGGGAGCAATGGCACTTTTAATGATCGGGGCAGCATTGCTGTTCCGTGCGGTTGGTGTCTGTATCTGTATGCTTGGTACGAAGCTTACATGGAAGGAACGGTTATTCTGTATTATCGCGTATCTTCCGAAGGCTACCGTGCAGGCGGCGATTGGCTCAGTCCCTCTGGCAGCCGGGCTTTCCTGCGGCACGCTTGTGCTTTCCGTTGCAGTCATGGCAATCGTGATCACAGCACCGATTGGCGCGCTCGGTATCGACAGCACATATAAACATTTACTGGAAAAAGAATAAACATGGGACTTTTCCGTGCGCGGAATCATCTAATAGGTGTATGGACATACAGAATATAAAACTCCGGAGGGAAGGGAGTGGAACACATGAAGAAAGAAGCCTTTGGTGAACTTGTGATTTCGAATCAGGAAAGCTGGTATCGAATCGCCAAAAGCTACTTATGCAATGATGCGGACTGTGCTGACGCGATTCAAAATGCGATCGTGCATGCATTTGAGAATCTGTACAGTCTGCGCAATGATAAGTATGCGAAAACATGGTTTATAAGAATTCTGATCAACGAATGTCATCAGGTCATACGAGATAATAAGAAGGTTGTAACTTGGGAGGAATATCAGGAGGAAGGCCGGGAAGCGGAATACATACGAGGGTACGGACAGTATTCGGAATTGTATGAAAGCATCATGCGGCTGAAGGAGAATGAGCGGACCTGCATTATTTTGTATTATTTTGAGGAGTACAGCATTCGGGAAATCGCGCAATGTTTGGAGTCTACCGAATCGGCAGTCAAGAAACGGCTGGTGCGGGCAAGAGAACATTTGCGAGGAATATTAAAGGCGAAATCGGCATGAAGGTCAGAACACCGAGATGATTGGAACGGGTAAAGGAGGTAATGTGTTATGGATATTGATAGAAACAACGTCAATGAGATAAAATCAGAGTTTCTGCAGATGCCGGATTATATCCGGGATATGATCGAGGAGACGGTCGAACAGCAGTTGAAGAAAAAGCAGCATCACAGTAAGAAAATGTGGAGAGTTGCAGCAGCGATTCTTGCTTTTGCCTGTGTGGGCGGCGGAACTACACTGGCGGCTACACAGTTATACAAAATGCATCTGGAACAGCAGGGTAAATATGGCTCAACATTGATCTATGGAGAGGCAACCAATACCGATGCAACGGATACCGATGCGGAAGTGGATCCGAATGCACTTTATACCTTGGATGTTTCCTGTGTACCGGAAGGTATGAAGGTAGATGGATTAGATGATATTTATGCAGATGGAAATAATTATGTGAAGAAAGTATCACTCTTCCAGGAGGATTCGCCGTTTATAGGTGGCGTTTCGTTCTGTTTCCTGAAGATGCCGGCGGATCAGCAGGTTTCGTTCGATGAAACACATGTTATTTCGACCAAAGAAATGGATATCGATGGCAGACAGGCAATTGTGATAGAAAGACAGGTTCTGGAATCAGCCAGACGTGAGGTTCAGTATGAGCTGTATGTCACATATGAAAATAACTATCTGCTGCACATGCTTGTGTATGATGACACAGAGCTTGATACTGCCATTGATATTGTAAAAGGATTGAAGCTTACCGCAACCGATGACCCGGAGGCAACGCGCAGAATCGTGGCGGAAGAATATACAGGGCAGGAGGAAGCAACTGCCGCAGCGCCTGTTTATGAGGCAGACGAAAACGCTGGCAAGAAGAACAGATTCACGGAAACTTCGAAAGAATCAATGGAAGAACATATGCATCAGGTCGGAGATAGCTTCAATGTACCGCAGTCTTCCCTGACGGCAAAGGTATCTAAGGTGGAATTACTGGATTCCCCGGATGCGATTGATGCAGCCTATGCTCTCAATCCGGTAAAAACGGATGACGAAGGAAAGCTTGTTAACAATGTGATCGCCTATGAGAAATGTGGAAATGGTATAGATCAATTAGATGAGGTTGTAGAGACGAAGGAAGTGAAGGAAAAGATCCTTTACATTGAGGTTGAGTATACGAACACAAGTGACCAACAGACCGGAGATACCATGTTCCAATGCAGCTTGCTCTGGGCGAAGAAAACCGGAGATGGCTATGAAACGGTTGACGTCTATGCGAAGGATGATGTGGACTATGATAGTTACTATGGACAGAATTATCAGATTTCCGATGTACCGCTTTATTTCTATAACGGAAAAAGTGTAGAAGAGAAAAATCATCTGATCCGTGTTCAGCCTGGGGAAACAAGAACGGTCACATGGGCGTTCCTTGTAACGGAGGATGAACTGCCATATCTGTATCTTGATCTTTTCTCTGGAAATGAAGACTATACACAATTCAGACAATCAGCATTGCTGTATGGATATGTAGATATCCGTCAGTAGGTTATGACTGGGAAGCCTAGAATTAAATAAAAATCAGAATATTGAAAATTCGACTTTCAAAAAATAAATAAAAATTCAGAAATAAAAATAAAAGAAGAAACAGAGGGAGGAGCGTTGACACGCTCCTCTTTTTTGCTGTACTCTGTATACAGTACACGAAAACAAAAGCATGGATTAAAGGAGGTAACGATTATGTCAGCAACAAAATGTGCAACGGATGATGTATCTGAATTGTTCCCAGCGGTGGCAACTTCGCCGTTTGAGGATCTTACATGTCTGGAGAATTACTGGGGAAGAAAATGGGGACAGAATTGTGAAACCGGAACCTTGCGTATGGTTATGCTGCATCGCCCGGATGTGGAGTTAAATACGATTGATCCAAGTAAGTACAATGAAGAATATAATGCGATCATAGGCGATAACAAGGAGTATTACTGGATTGGAAAAGAAAAGCCGGATATTGCGAAGGCAGCCGCCCAGCATGATGCATATGCACAGATCTTAAAGGACAATGGTGTGGAGATTGTCTATACAAACAAGAATAACAAGCCAAACCTGACAAAGACGATCAATTGCTGTGATGTCGGAATCACAGTTCCGGGCGGCATGATCGTATGTCGAAATGCCCCATATATGAGAAAAGGCGAGGCATGTGTTGCAACGAAGACACTGGGCGCGATTGGAATGCCGATTCTCCGTACAATGAATGGTACGGGTGTTGCGGAAGGCGGAAATTGTCTTTTCCTCGATGATAAGCATGTCTGCATTGGACTTTCCACACGGACCAATCTGGAAGGAATCCGACAGGTGCGGGAGATTCTGGACCCGATGGGAATTGAATTGATCGTAATTCCTTGTCCGGGATATATGCTTCATATCGATGGCATGTTTGCAATGATCGATCACCGGGAAGCTTTGGTAGATGTAGATATTACGCCATATTTTGTGTTGGAGAAGATGAAAGAGCTTGGAATCAATATTATCAAGAAAGATCCAAGAGACGATGTATTTGTAATCAACTGTGTACCGCTTGGCAATAAGAAGATTGTTATGCAGAAGACAGCACATTCGGAGTACACGAAAGAGATTCTGCGTAAGAAAGGATATACGCTGTTTGAGGTTGAATACGATGAGGCTGGAAAGGCAGGCGGAGGCTTGCATTGTGCAACCCTGCCGTTGATCCGTGATTATGTAGATTTCTCAAGTTTGTAAAAAGAAGGGATGCCGTATGCCGAAGATCGTTGTTTGTGATATGACATATGAGGAAGCAGAATTTGAGAAGATATGTGCACTGTTTCGGAAGATGCTGCCGGAATCTGAGATCCGGCATTATGTACCGGATGAAAACTATGCACAGGTGCTTGCAGATGCAGAATATATTCTTACCTCGTATGTTCCGTTTGGTAAGAAATATTTTGCGGCAGCAAAAAAATTACAGGCAATCTCTGTGACCGGAACCGGGTATAGCAATATTGATTGTGAAGCAGCGAAAAAACATAAGGTAGCTGTGTATCATGTCCGGGATTATTGTACGCAGGAGGTGTCGATTCATGCGGTATCTATGATGCTGGCACTCATGCGGGGACTGAAAAAACAGGACCATCATATCAATCGTTCCCTGAAATGGGACTATATGTATGCAAATGCAACCGTTCCATACGGCAAGAATGTCGTAATCTATGGATTTGGAAAGATTGCGAAGCAGACGGCTGCAACGCTGGCAGCCTTGGGAATGCATGTATACGTTGTATCAAGACATGCAGGCAGCGAGGCAGTCATGCGGCATGGGGCAGAAAAAATAGAGCCGGAGGATGTGGCTGCGGCAGCAGATGTTGTAATCAATCACCAGAGTGCAGATGGCTTGCCTGTGCATTATTTTGATGAGGTCTGGTTTTATAGTCTGAAGAGACGTCCATTGTTCATCAATGTAGGACGGGGAATCTCAGTAGATGAGGCAGCTCTTTGTGATGCACTGGATGCAGGATTTGTATCCGGTGCGGGGATAGATGTATTGGAGGATGAGAATCCAGATCTGAAGAATTGTAAATTATTATATCGAGGAAATGTAATTCTGACACCACACAGTGCATTTTATTCGGAACGTTCCATGAACGAATTGCGGACACAGGCATGTATGAATCTGGTCAATCATATGCGTGGAGAACCGGATTATGCAGGAAATCGTGTTGTGTGAATGCAGGTTACCATGAAATAGGGGATGATGAAATATGTTATTGCTACAACAGATGCTGGTACTTTTCTTTTATATGGGTATCGGCTTTGTCTGCGGAAAAAAGAATATTATAACGGATGATGTCGCAAAGACATTTTCCTGGATTGTCGTAAATATTGCGAACACCGCGCTGATTTTATCGGCAGGTGTTTCCGATACAAAAACGGTGACAGGAAAGGCATTGGCAGCTACGTTTGTTGTGGCAATTGGTGTCTTTCTATTTCTGATTCTGCTAGGATATCTGCTTGTGCCATTATTACGGGTTCCGGCTGCGGACAAAGGCGTGTTCCGTGTCATGACGATATTTTCCAATATTGGATTTATGGGATTCCCGGTTATATCTGCGGTATATGGAGAAGAAGCGCTGCTATACGCATCCATATTTTTATTTCCTTATAACATTTTGATTTATACATACGGCATCTGCGCGATGAAAAAAGAAAATGACGGCAGTGGGAAAATGCAGTGGAAGAAAATATGCAATGCAGGTGTGATCGCAGGGCTTATCTCACTCATCTGTTATCTGGCAGATGTGCAGGTTCCCGCTTTCGTACAGACAGCCGTCAGTGGATTAAGCGGTCTTACAGCTCCGCTCAGTATGATCGTGATCGGACAGTCTATGGTTCACATGCGGATCCGGGATTTGATTACAGATGTCCGGTTATTGATATTTTCAATTATAAAGTTAATTGTGATACCGGTCTGTGGCATATTGCTGCTTCGGATATGGATCAGGGATTCCATGCTGCTGGGGGTATGTCTGATTATGCTTGCAACGCCGGTTGGAAGTATGACAGCAATGCTCGCGCAGCAATATGACGGAGATTATATGCTTGCGTCGAAGGGAGTTTCACTGACAACGATTTTGTCGGTGCTGACAATTCCGCTGGTATCAGCAATTGTAATGTAAAAAGAAAAGGAGTGATGGCTATGGCAACATTACAGGAATACATGGATCAAAGTACGATTCCAAACATGTTTGAGTCGGAGGTGTTTTCCGAAGTCTGGGGTACGGATTTCGGCGTAGACAACTCGGTAGGAAAAATCCGCAAGATGTTAGTACACAGACCGGGGGTTGAAATTGAGCAGTTAAAGGATGGCGTCTTCGAAGAGGAAGCAGGTGCAAGAATCCTACGGGGCGCAAATGGGAGAATCCGAAATTATTTTAAGGACACTGAGCTGCCGGATCTTGGAAAAATGCAGTATCAGCATGATGCGATGACACAGATTCTAAAAGAGGAGGGCATAGAGCTTGTCAATCTGGAGGATGAAAGCCATTATTGGACGAACCTGTTATTTGCGCGGGACGTCGCGCTGATGGTGCCAAAGGGAGCAATCCTGACACGGTTTGCCATGTATTTCCATGCGGGAGATCCATTTGTGACACAGAAAATGCTTGCAGAACAGAAGATTCCGATTCTTGGAGCCATTCAGGGAGCGGGAAGTATAGAGGGAGGATCGTTTTCTATGCTTGATCCAAAGACTGCGATTGTCGGGCGTTCCGTCCGTATCAATGATGCGGGAATCGAACAGCTTCGAGCCTTGCTTTCTTATCAGGGAATCGAATTGATCGTTGTGGATCTTCCGGCATATTATATTCATCTGGATGAAGCGTTTCTTCCTGTGGATAAGGATAAGATTCTGGTCAGCACATTTATATTGCCACACTGGTTCCTGAAGATGTTAAAAGAGCGGGGCTATACATTGATTGAGACAGACATGGATGATCCGAAGCTTACGAATAACTGTATCGCTTTGGAACCGGGAAAGGTATTGTTCTCCGAGACCGGTGTGCGGACACGTAAGAATCTGGAGAAAGCCGGTGTGGAAGTACGTACCGTAGATATTACTGAAATCAATAAAATGGGTGGCGGTATTCACTGCTCTACGCTGCCACTGAAACGGGACAGTCTTGTGTAAAACAGGATAGATGTTAAATACAAAGGAGGTACAAATCTATGATTGATCAGACACAGCGCGCATGGTGCCATGCAGTATCCCATATGTTTCCGTCGGAGGCAGAGCCTTGTTTTGAGACGCCGGAGCTTCTGGAGAAATATTGGGCAGGAAGAAAATGGGGCATGAACAGTGAGATGGGTCAGCTTCGTATGGTTATGCTGCATCGCCCGGATGAGGAGATTAATACGATAGACGAAAGCAAGTATGATCCGTCATTAAATGCCATTATTGATGTAGAAAAAGGATATTATTACGGAGGAAAGGAAAAACCGGATCTTGCCAAAATGCAGGCGGAGCATGATGCATACGCAGATGTGCTTCGCAAGAATGGTGTAGAAGTCATCTATAATAATAAATATACAAATCCCGGTCTGGTAAACTGCATCAATACAAGAGATATTGGCACGGCGATTCCGGGAGGAATTATTATCGGCAGAGGTTCGAACCATATGCGCCGGGGCGAGGAGCTTGCAGCTACGCGGACGCTGGCGGAAATCGGCATGCCAATCTTAAAGACGATTCATGGAACCGGAACCTTTGAGGGCGGAAATTTTATGTTCTTAGATCCGAAGCATGCGATGTGTGGATATTCGACGAGAACAAATCTGGAAGGCTTACGGCAGTTAAGGGAAACGCTTGCAGATATCGGAATTGAATTGTTTATCGTACAGGTACCGGGACATGACCTGCATATTGATGGTATGATCACGATGGTTGACTATGACCTGGCACTTGTGGATCTGCGTACAGTACCGTTTGCATTGCTGGAGAAGCTGAAGGAACTTGGAATCCGTTATATTGAAAAGGCGCCGGATGAGCGTACAACCGCCATCAATCTGGTTCCGATCTGTGCAAAGAAGGTAGTTATGATTAAGGGATTTGAGAAAACGGCTGATATTTTGTACAAGAATGGAATTGATGTTATCGAGGTGGAATATGAGGAGTGTATGAAGAAGGGCGGTGGACTGCACTGCGGTACACAGGCTTTGATTCGCGATTTTGTATAGCGTGATATTCAAAAGGCTCTACCCGTTTTGGGTAGAGCTTTTTGTTATGGCGACAAGGAAAATGCACGCATTTATGCG
>DHJV01000157.1:32386-51931 GCA_002404515.1 Lachnospiraceae bacterium UBA4711
CAGAGCAAGATGCGCAGAGCGCATCTTGTCTCTGTGCTTGGAAATAGAGATATGCGGTTCCCTAGCTGGTAATCTGGTTGTGACGTATCCGGTAGATTAACCGCAGCGAAAGATATATAACAGAGCCGGTCCATGCAAATGGCTCGGCTGCAAAGATACCAACCGGACCGACCAGGTAGGTAATGATAAAGGCAGATGAGACGCGGAAGGCAAACTGCATCAACCCTGAAAATATCGGTGTCATGACATCGCCCATCCCCTGCAGGATGCTTCGGAAAGTATGGTGAAGGTATAAGATATACAAAGGACAACCCAGAAAGAATAAAAACTGTGTCGCATAGTGGAAAATCTCCTCATACGTTCCGGGATCCGCCGAGATAAACAAGGAGAGCAACGGTTTGTGAAACAGAATAACCAGCAGTGTGACGAATCCGGAAATGACGGCGGACACGCAGAGACTGGCAGAGATGCCCTGTTTAATGCGTTTGGCATTTCCTGCTCCATAGTTCTGCCCGGTATATGTCAGGAGTGCAGCGGCAAGTGCGATAGCGCCCATCTCCATCATGCCATAATATTTATTGGCAGCCGTGTATCCTGCAATAAAGGTAGAACCCTGTCGGTTTGTCAGATATTGTATAAACAGACCGCTTGTGGCAACAACACAGAACTGGAACGTCATGGGAAGAGAATAGCGCAAAATGGATGTCAGGACAGAACCGTTTGGAGCCAGATAGTCTTTTGTGAAACGCAGATTCTCGTTTTTCAAAAGCCGGATCAGACAAATGACAGTAGAGACACCTTGTGCAAATACCGTTGCAATGGCTGCACTTGTAACTCCCCATCCCAGCACCAACACAAACACGGAATCCAGCAATACATTGATAATAGAAGAAACGACCATGGCAATAAACGGTGTTTTGCTGTCTCCATCTGCGCGTAACAGTGCGGAGAATGTGTTGTAAAACAGATTCAATGGTATGCCAAGATAGATGATACGTAAATAATGGTATGCATCTGTGATGATATCAGAAGGGGTATCTAATATCTTCAATGCGGGCATTGCAACCGCCTGTCCAACCGCGAATAGCAGTATGGACAAAAGAATTGACAGAAAAATACACATGGCGGATACTGAAAACAGTCCGTCTTTATTCTGTCTGCCCTTTTCCTGAGCGGCTCTGGTACAATATCCCATTGTGATTCCGTTGATAATTGAAGTCATAAACCATGCAAGCCAGTCGGCAGAGCCGAGCGCGGCAAGGGCTTTGTAACCAAGCACCTTGCCGACGATCATAGCATCTGCCAGCGTGTAAAATTGCTGCATGATATTTCCAAAGATCAGCGGTATTGCAAAACGTGTAATATTTTTCCATGGAATTCCTTTTGTCATATCCATAAAATCACCTGCCAATCAAGAAATAAATGATATATTAAGGAAGTAGTTTATCCAAAACACTGATACAGAAATCAATCTGTTCCTTTGTTACAATACAAGGGGCGATAAACCGAAGAACGTTGGAGTAAGTTCCACATTTCAGGAGAATCAAGCCTTCGTCAACGGCTTTGTGCATCGTTTCTGCACAGAGGGCAGTATCAGGAGCATTTCCATCCTTTACAAGTTCGATGGCAAGCATCAGACCGATACCACGCACATCTCCGATGCAGGGATGCTTCTTCTGTAATTCAAGTAATTGTTCCTTAAAATAAATGCCCATAGAAGCTGCATTGTCGAGTGCTCCATGTTCCAGGACTCCAATACTTGCAAGTCCGGCTGCACAGGAGACCGGATTGCCGCCGAAGGTACCTCCGTGAGCACCGGAAGGCCACTGTTCCATGATTTCTTTTTTGGCAATAACAGCGGAAATCGGGAAGCCGGCACCTAATGCCTTTGCCGTAGACATGATATCTGGCTTTACACCGAAATGTTCATATGCAAACATTTTACCGGTACGTCCAAATCCAGTCTGTACCTCGTCGAAGATGAGCATGATTCCATGTGTATCACATACGTTTCTTACATATTGAACAAATTCTACAGGGGGAACGATATATCCGCCTTCGCCCTGAATTGGTTCCATAATGATTGCTGCAACCATAGATGGATCTACTAATTGTGAAAACAGGGAATCAAACTGATCAAAATACTGCTGTGGGCAATGCACCCCATCGTTTGTGTATGGAGAACGGAACAGATTTGGGTATTCCAGAAAATAGGTGCTTGGAACCATTGGTTCATAATTTTTGCGGTAGGCAGAATTTGATCCGGTGATGGCTGCGGTTCCCATCGTACGTCCGTGAAAGGAGCCCTTGAACGAAATGACAGCCGGACGCTTCGTCACATATTTTGCAAGCTTTAAAGCACCTTCGTTTGCCTCGGCACCGGAATTTGAGAAATACACCATCGTATCTCCACCGGTCAGTTCGACAAGCTTTTCCGCCAGCTCCACATAGGATTCATAGTAGACTACATTATGTCCGGCATGAATCAGCTTATCAATCTGTTCTTTTGCGGCTTTGACTACAGCCGGATGGTTATGTCCCAGATTGCATACGGCAACACCACTGGCGAAGTCAAGATATTTTTTGCCGTCCTCTCCATATAAATAAGAACCTTCTCCTTTGACAACGCCAAGTGTCGTGTAACGACCCGCAACCGGCGGCATAACTTTACAACAGCGTTCATACATGGTTTCGTTTGTTTCCATATAAATACACCTCCTAATGGTAAATTGTTTATGGCTTGTATTATAACACGATATACTGTATACAGTACACTAGGAAAAACACGAGTTTTAAAGAAGATAATTAAGTCAAAAAGTGTATTTAAAAAATAAAAGTAAGAAATCACAAAATTAGTTGACAATGCGGAGATTCACCTTTATATTAGCGGCTAAGGAACGGACGAACAGAAGAAAATAAAGTTCGGATCCTTAAAACCTCTATTGTATACAGTATTTCGAATACAGAAATACGTAAAACCAAGGAAGAAAGGATGATGTTTATGAGAAAGAAGATGACAGCATTGGTGATGTCTCTTGCAATGATGGCTGCACTTTGTGCCGGATGTGGAGATAAGAAAGAGGAGACAACCACCACAGAGGCAACGACAACTGAAGCAAGCACAGATGCGACAACGACAGAAACTGCAACCGTCGCAGAAGCAACAGCTTCCGATTCAGATTCCGGAGAGTATCTGACGGGAAACGAGGGGATTTATGAAGGAGAACATTTTATCGTAGGTATGTCAGTTGGATATACAAATTTTGAAGAGTATGATGCAACGACAGGTGAACCAGTTGGTTTGGATATCGATATTTTGAATTATATGGCAGATGATCTTGGATTCACATATGAGATATCCGATATGAAGCTTCCACAGATTGTAGCCGGATTACAGGCAGAGCAGTTGGATCTTTCTATTTCCGGTATGTATGAAACAGAAGAGCGTACCAAAGTTATAGATATGTCAGAAAGTTATCTGACAGCAAAGTCAGCGATGCTGATTCGTGCGGAGGATGCGGATAAGATTAAGTCAACGGCAGATCTGAATGGAAAGACAGTATGTTGTGATGTCGGAGAAGCTTATTATGAATCAATCCTTCCAACAATCGAAGGTGCAACGGTTGTAGAGTTTGATGACAATGCATCCTGTATCATGGCAGTCCTCGGTGGACAGGCAGATGCAAGAATTATTGATGGTGGTGGCGCAAAGAACATCTGTGACGAATATGATGGTCAGCTTACATATTTTATGCTGGATGATTCCATGATTCCAGGTATTGACGGAAACCACTATTCAATGGGATTTGTAAAGGGATCTCCGATGAAGGCAGTCTTCGATGCGGAAATTGAGAAGATGAAGAAAAACGGAGAGCTGAAGAAGATTATTGATCAGTGGTTAGGCGAAGGTATGTACGACTTCGACTAATTCACACGAAGAAAAATAACTACGCTGCTAATGAAGGGAGATTTGCTATGAAATTAAAATTAGATTTTTCCAGTTTGTGGGCGTATCGGATGAGCTGGGTAAAAGGTCTTGAGAGCACATTACTGGTTACCTTGATTGCATTAGCGGTAGCAGTTGTAATCGCACTCATTCTGGCTGCATTCCGCTTATCAAAGATTAAACCATTGAACTGGATTGCATCCATTTACTTGTCGATATTCCGTGGTGTGCCACAGATTGTACAGATCATGTTCATCTATTTTGGTATCCCGCAGTTAACCGGACATAAGTTTGCACCATTTGTAGCAGGCTGGCTTGCACTTGGCTTAAATGCCGGTGCATTCATGTCCGAGCTGTTACGAGGTGGTATACAAAGTGTTGATTATGGACAAAAAGAAGCGGCTGTCGCAATGGGAATGTCGGGGGCAAGGATACAGTTTGGTATTGTGATTCCACAGGCAATCAAATCGATTTTGCCGGGGCTGATCAATGAAGTCATTGCACTGCTCAAGGGCTCTTCTTTGATCTATGCGATCGGTGCAGCAGAACTGATGCGAAATACCCAGCTTGTTATATCATCAACATTCCGTAGCTTTGAATGTTACATTATCATAGGTGTTATTTACTGGATATTGGTTACAATTTTGACAACCATCGGCAGAAGAGTAGAAAGGTGGGTGAACAGAAGTGGTCAACGTTAAGGATGTGTATAAAAGATTTGGAGATTTAGAGGTCCTGAAAGGTATATCACTTGAAGTAAAACAGGGAGAGGTCGTATCCGTGATCGGCTCTTCCGGTTCTGGAAAATCCACGTTACTCCGCTGTATCAATCGTTTGGAGGAAGTAACTTCCGGAGAGATATATTTTGAGGATCAGGAAATCACGGGAGATAAAAAGAATGTGCGGGAACTGCGCAGTAAAATTGGAATGGTATTTCAGAACTTCAATCTGTTCAAGCATATGACGATCATGAAGAACATGATCTATGCCCAGATGCATGTGAAGAAGGTTCCGAAAGAAGAGGCCATTGAGAAAGCAAAGGTATTGTTGGATCGTGTGGGTCTGTTGGATAAGGCGGATGTGTATCCGGTCACTTTATCCGGTGGTCAGCAGCAGCGTGTAGCGATTGCACGGACGCTGGCGATGAACCCGGATGTGATCTTATTTGATGAGCCGACTTCAGCACTGGATCCGGAGATGGTCGGAGAAGTTCTGGATGTAATAAAGGATTTGACAAAGACGGGTATCACAATGATCATCGTCAGTCATGAGATGGCATTTGTCCGTGAGGTGTCAGACCGGGTTGTGTTTTTGGAGCAGGGGGTATTGATTGAAGATGCCCCTGCGAAAGAGTTTTTTGACCATCCGAAGACAGAACGGGCAAAAGCTTTTTTGGAAAAAATGTTATAGGTTATTTTGGGAAGAATGGAGATGAATGATTATGGCAATGACAGCTAGACCGTATGAAGGATTGAATTCAGTCAGCCGGTTATTTTCGGCAGAGATTGAGCCATCGTTTTTTGATGCAGCAAAAATGGAAGAATACTGGGGCGCACATTGGGGTGTGAACAGTGAGTATGGAAAGCTGAAAGCGGTTTATATGCATCGACCGGGAGAAGAGCTCACAACGATGACAACAAAGGATTATGATCCTGAAAGAGATGCATTGATCGGAGAGAATTACAGCTATTACTGGCGCGGACATGAGGCACCGAATATTGAAAAAGCGCAGGCACAGCATGATTATTTTGCGGATGTGATTCGTTCTTATGGAGCCGAGGTTGTCTATACAAAGGATAACCCAATCTATCTTCGGAAGACTGTCAATACGCGTGATGTGGCAGCGGCTGTTCCGGGTGGTGTGATCATCATGCGTCTGGCCCCACATATGCGGCGTGGGGAAGAACTGGTTGCCACGAGAACCCTTGGTGGACGCGGCGTTCCGATTCTGCATACGATAACAGGTACGGGCATCATGGAAGGTGGCGGTGTGCTGGTTATGGATTCCCATCACGTGGCGGTTGCACATTCGCACCGTTGTACGCAGGAGGGCATTGACCATTTGAAGATGGTTCTGAATCCGATGGATATTGAAGTGATTCCGGTGCCGGTTGGCGGTTACGCAATCCATATTGACAGTCTGGTATCGTTCATTGGACCAAAGATGGCACTGATCAATACAGAAAAACTGCCATATTTCTTCATTGAGCGTCTACAGAAGATGGGATATAAGCTGATTGAGGTAGAGCCGGATGAAGGATGGGCGATTAACTGCTTTGTACTGGAGCCTGGCGTACTCTGTATGATCGAGGGATATCCGAAGACAAAGGCAAAGCTGGAAGCAGAGGGCATCAAGGTCATTCCGATTCCGTGGGATGAGAACATCCGTAGTGGTGGCGGCCTTCACTGTGGTACCTGTCCGCTTATGCGGGAATATGTGTAGGCAATTAGATATTCTGGGAGGAGGTGTCCTATGAAAAATAATTATGTTGTTACGATTACAAGACAATTTGGCAGTCTTGGACGACCAATCGCACATCAGTTGTCGGAGAAGCTTGGAATCGAATATTATGACAGAGATATTGTAGAGACAACAGCGAAGCGTATGAATCAGCGTGTGTCTGTCATCAGTGATGCGGAAGAAGCTGCAAAATCTTCCTTTTTTAAGATGCGGTTTCCACTTGGTACAGAGGAAAGCCGGATACAGGACGAGATCTTTGACGTGCAGCAGAAGATCATAACAGAGCTTGCCGATAAAGAATCCTGTATTATCGTTGGTCGATGCTCAGATTATGTGCTGCGTAATTACAAAAATGTCATTCACATTTATATTTATGCGCCATATGAGGCACGTATCAATAATTGCGTGGACTATCTGCATATGACACGGGAAGATGCCATCAAGGAAATGACAACAGTTGACAAGGCGCGTTGCGCATATCATGAGAAATATGCAGGGTATGCACCAGATGATTTCAACCACAAAAATTATATGGTGGACAGCAGTGTGCTCGGTGTGGATGGAACAGCAGAGGTATTAGCGGATATCGTACGCAAGAAATTCTGCATATAAAACAGCTTCACAAAAAAACTTATATTATAAATGAACAGGCAGCTGATTGGCTGTCTGTTTTTCTAAATTTCGTGAGCCTGTATGGTTGAAAATAAATCTGATATTCAGTATAATGTATACAATAAAGACAGGGGGAGTGCATTATGCCAAAATTACCATCGATATCGAAAGATACGCTATCGGATAAAGCCTATCATATTATTAAAGAAGCAATTGTATCAAACCAGTATAAGCCGGGGGATCTGCTTGTGGAGGAGTCGTTAGCAGAGCAGTTATCAATCAGCCGTACACCTATTCGTGATGCATTGAAGCGGCTGCAGTTTGAGCATATTATCAAGCCGAACAGCAACGGAAAACTAGTGGTATCTTCTGTTTCACTGGAGGATATACAGAATGTAACAGTTGTGCGATGCAATCTGGAGAGTCTTGCCATCTCTTTGCTGGATGGAAAGATGGATGCAGAAAAAAAGAAAAAGTTAAAAAAGCTTTCCGATAAATGTGCGGCAATTATGAAAAATGGAATCGAAGGAAAGGCGTTGGAATATCTGGAGGCAGACTATGAGTTCCATATGTATATTGCGGAATGTTCCGAAAATTCATTTTTATATGATATGATTGACCGAGTGAATTTCGTTACGAAACGGTTTCATATTTTATCAGGAACCCTGGATCTGTATATTCAGACCGCATTAGAGGAACATCAGGCGGTTGTGGATGCAATTATGGAAGATCGATATCAGGATGCGGCAGTTGCAATGGTGCGGCATCTGAATCAGGTTGGATTAAGAATGCCTATAAAATAGGAAAATAATTATAAAATCGAAAGTTTTCAGGTGAAAAAGTTTCAGGAATTCAAAGAACTGTGTCAGGCTTGACATGGTTCTTTCTTAACAATATACTGTATACAGTATTTGATATACGAAAAGAAATAAAGGAGGGATTATATGGATATATATAGTGAAGTGGAAAAGATAACAAAAGAAATGGTTGCCATTCCAAGTGTGAATGGAACTTCCGGCGAAAAGGATATCGGTGTTTATATTGAAAATTATCTGCGCAGTATTCCGTATTTTGCAGAACACCCGGATCAGGTCATTGTAAAGCCATTAAAGGAGGATGCGCTTGGGAGAAGAAATGTGTTTGCTCTTTTGAAAGGTACAAAAGGAACCTCAAATCGAACGATTATTTTACACGGACATACAGATACCGTGGGAGTTGAGGATTTTGGTATTTTAAAAGAATATGCATTTGATCCAGACCGATTATTACAGGAACTACCCAAGGTGCCGCTTCCGGAGGATGTACGCAAGGATTTGGAAAGCGGAGAGTATATGTTTGGGCGGGGCTGTTGTGATATGCAGAGTGGCGATGCTGTGTATATGGCGGTTGCCCGTGATCTGAGTACCCACTTGGAGGATCTGGATGGCAATCTGTTGTTATCCTTTAATCCGGTCGAAGAAAATATGCATACTGGCATGATCGAAGCGGTGGATTTCCTGATTGAACAGCGGGAAAAAAACGGACTTAACTATTTGATGGCAATTAACAACGATTATACCTGTCCTTTGTATGTAGGAGATACGCACCAGTATATTTACACCGGAACAGTAGGAAAATTACTGCCGTGTTTTTATATTCTTGGAAAAAATTCCCATGTCGGACAGTGCTTCGAGGGATTTGATGCATCTATGGTTGCGGCAGAGCTTGTAAAGCAGATTAATCTCAATACATTATTCTGTGATGCGTATGACAATGAATATTCTTTGCCGCCTTCTGTTTTGAAGATGACAGATCTGAAGGACTTTTACAATGTACAGACCGCGCAGGAAGCGTTTGTATATTTTAATTATTTTGTCCATAATGCCAGAGTGGAGGAAATCGTTGATAAATTAACAACAAGTGCAAAAACTGCACTGATTAAAGTCGAAGAAACTATTGAGACAGAATCGAAAAATTATTATGCGCTTGCCGGAATGCATTACGAGCGATTATCCTATCAGCCAATGGTTTACACATATGCACAGGTTTATGAGATGGCAAAGGTGAATTACGAGGGCGATATTGACGAGATGCTGGATGCATATACGGAGTCTTTGCAGAAATCCGGGGCAGACAGCCGGGATATCGCGATGCTCGTGACAAAGAAGGTCACTTCCTATGCAAAGGTAAAATCTCCTGCGATAGTGCTGTTCTTTGCACCGCCATATTGCCCGCATAATACGTTAAAATATGAATGCCCGGAAGAAAATGCATGTCTTGGCGAGTTGACAGAGCTTATTACAGAGTTTGGAAAAGAAGAGAAATTGGATTATAAAATTCTTCATTTCTTCCCAAGCCTGAGTGACAGCAGTTACCTGAAAGTAGACGATCCACCAGCATCCAGAAAATTACTGATGGAGAATTTTGTAAAGAAGGATTGTTTGTATCCAGTGGACTTTGATAAAATAGCAGATTTGAATGTATTTGCAATCAACTTCGGTACCTATGGAAAAGATGCACATCAGTGGACCGAACGAGTATATAAACCATACACTTTTGGAACCTTGCCGAAGTTGGTCGAGAAAGCGATCTATCGTTTTCTCGGATAATCCCCCTATTCTCACGTGTAGGACTGCGCGCCCCTTTACCCGCGCAGTCCTTTTTTAGTGACAAAACTGTCACTTCGTTTGTCACGCCCTCGTAACTTTCATCGGGTATAGTTATAAATAGAAAACAACAGAGGTAAAACAGTGTAGCATATTCGGATAATTGCAATACATTATATACGAATGATACAAATACCCGAATATGTTAGAAAGTTTATGGTTGTTTTCTATTTATTCTACACGACTAATAACGGGGGAGCGATATGGAAAACTACACCAAACTTTCAATCAAATATCTGAAGTTTCAGAAAAAGCGGACCATCCTGACGATTCTGGGCGTCGCCCTGGCATCAGGAATTCTGTTCGTGATATTAACCTTGTATTTCAGTAATTTCATCAATATGCGCGATGCACTTCGCAAGCAGGCAGATTATGAGATCGTGCTTCTGCCGGAGCAAAATCAGGATGTCTCGACATTGCTCAAACAGGATTTCGTGAAGTCGGCGTATCAGGGAAAATACTACGATTATTATTCGAATTCCTATATCGAAAATGCAATCTACATCAACGTGAAAAATCCTTACCGGCTGGATGCGGATATGGAAACCATCCAGCAGACCTACGGTGTGAAAGCACAGCTCAACCAACAGCTCGCAGCATATTATCTGCAGGGCGATACCGGAAATGATACATATATTATTCTCCTGATGTTCCTGCTTTTGTCGTTCGTGATTGCGGTCATTGGAGTTGGAATCATCCGGACGACGATCCAGCTAAACACAATGGAGCAGATCAAGGATTACGGAATCCTGCGCTGCATCGGAGCAACACAAGGTCAGCTAAAAAGCATGATTTTCCGAATGGGATGCATACAGGAGCTGCTTGGAATCCTTGGAGGAATTGTGATTGGTTTCCCGATTGCATATCTGGTTGGGTTATCCATGAGCATCAAGGTTCGCCCACATGTGCTTCCATTTCTGTATGTGCTGGTTGTCTTTATCGGAGATCTGTTCTTCGTCATGGATGAAAATGGAAAGCTGGTAAAGAAGATTTCACCGATTGAGGCAGTGCGTGGGCAGACAAGCGGTACAAGGAAGATTAAGGCACGTAAGCAAAGCATTTTCGGAAAAATCTTTGGCGTGCAGGGGGATTATGCGTACAAGAATCTGCTGAGTAATAAGCGCCGGTTTTTAAAGACGATTGTGACATTTGCATTATCCATCGCGGCGTTAATCACAATCGCGACAATCTTCACTTCGTTTGTGCAGATGCAGAGACAGATTGCACCATCTTATGGGGAGTATCAGGTGTATTTCTTCAATGAGGCAAATGACGAGGAAACGGTGGATGCGGTGAAATCGGTGCTTCCAAATGAAGAGACGCTTACGGATATCGCGCAGAACAAAGAAGTGACGGATGTGAAGGCAGTGTACGCAGCGTCTATGGAGGCTGTAGATTATGATGAGTTCCGGTCACATTTTACAGAGGATTTCCAGAAGGAAACGATGCAGGGAGAGATCATTGCGCGATTAAAGGATAGTGAAAAATATAAGGATAAGGCAGCCCCGTTTGACCGTGTGAGTGTGATTGGCTACGGAGAGGAAGAGTATCAGGAATATGACTCGTATCTGATCGATGGAACGTTGGATGTCAATGAAAATGGGATTGTACTTGTGCAGAACGTGGAGGCAACGTTGGATGAAGGTGTGGATGATGATTCTTATGATGCACTTGATCTGATTGCATCAACCGTGGAATATCCGGCGACGGATTATGAGCTTGGTGATACGATCGAGCTTTCGTGGGGAAAGCAGAAGAAAACGTATGAGATTCAGGGCATTGTAAGGATTGATAAGGATAAATTACAGACGCAGGGATTTGTAAAATGCATTGTTCCACTGGCAAATTATTTCCGGATGACCGGACTGGGAAAATCAGATTCTACCGGTGTGAAATATAAGCTTCGTTCGGACAACATTTCCGCTTCGATGACATCGAAGCTGGTGAGCGTGCTGGATAACTCAATGGGAGATTACTCTTATCCGGATGCCATCTACTCCGGAGCATTGTTTAGTACATCAATCAGTGCAATCAAATATATTCTGGCGTTTGTAATTGTAATCTTGAGTGTAAGCTCTTTGAATATCGTCAATACGACGGCGAGCAACCTCTACCTGCGGCGGCAGGAATTTGCGCAGCTTCGGGCAATCGGCGTATCAGTGCGGGAGCTTCGGAAGATGGTAATGCTTGAAGGTGTGATCTCTGTAATCTGTGCGAACATCGTCGGTGATGTGCTTGGATTTGCAGTTATGATGCCGCTTGCCAGAGCGGCACTGGTGTTGTTCATGGTGAAGCTGACTTTCCCGATTATCGGAGCGGTGATTGGATTTGTGCTTTCCGTACTTGTAATGTGTGGATCGATTTACATACCGATGAAGCGGATGACCAACCGGATTGCGGATGATCTGAATGCAGCCGGGGATTGATTTGGAGTAAAGTTGAGATTTCAGGTTTAGTTGCTCCAAGGGTGAAATTTGGGGATAGAGCTTGATTGGAGTAAAGAGGAGATATGAAGTGATGTTGCTCCAAAGGTAAAATTTAGAAATGAAGCTTGATTGGAGCAACATTAAATCTTGAAGTAAGATTACTCCAATGAGCAGAAAAGAGAAACGAGCAGAGCTGGAGTAAAGAGATAGGAAATAGGACAATTACTCCAACGAGTAGAAAAGAAAAGCAAGCAGGATTGGGGCGAAAAGGTGAAAAATAGAATATTTACTCCAACGGGCAGAAAAAAGAAGCAGGCAGGATTGGGGCAAAAGGTAAAAAATAGAATATTTACTCCAACGGGCAGAAAAGAGAAGCAGGCAGGATTGGGGCAAAAGGTAAAAAATAGAATATTTACTCCAACGGGCAGAAAAGAGAAGCAGGCAGAGTTGGAGGAAAAAAGTAGAAAAAAGAAGAATTGCTCCAAAAATGGGAGTAACACAATAAAAATCAGGAGGAAAACAACATGGATATTGTAAAGATGGAACATGTCACGAAGATATATGGAAGCGGAGACACACGGGTTTGGGCGCTCGATGATGTGAATCTGACCGTACAAAAAGGAGAAAGTCTGGCAGTGGTCGGAGCGTCCGGCTCCGGCAAGTCCACACTGCTGCATGTGATGGGCGGCGTCGACACGGTTACGAATGGAAAAGTAATCGTGGACGACCGGGATATCACGACATTAAAGGATGAAGAAATGTCAGTGTTCCGCCGGAGAAAGATTGGATTTGTATTTCAGTCGTATCATCTGATTCCGGTACTGACCGTGGAAGAGAATATTCAGATGCCGATTCTGTTAGACCACAAGAAGCCGGATCGGGAATACATCGATCATATCATTGAAATGCTCGGCTTGAAGGACAGACGGAAGCATCTGCCGAATCAGTTGTCCGGTGGACAGCAGCAGCGTGCAGCAATCGCAAGGGCACTTGCAAACCGTCCGTCTCTGATTCTTGCGGATGAGCCAACTGGCGCGCTTGATTCCACAAATGGAAATGAAGTTATGGCGTTGCTGCAGGATTCTGTAAAGAAGCTGAATCAGACACTTGTGCTGATCACACATAATATCGATCTTGCCAGAGAGGCAGACCGCATCGTACGCATTACGGATGGTAAGCTGACTGAGGAGTAAGAAGTTATTAGAAAGCGGAACTCAAGTAAGTGGAAAAATTAAGAACTGTCTAAAAGAAAACAGGATGATGTCTCGATCAAATAAATGTTGGGAAGAAAATGTATATGTGGAACTGCAAAGATACAAGAAAGAGAGCAAAACAGAAATTAAAGGAGAGGGAATGATGATAAATAAGTACAGATGGAAACATCAACATAGAAAGCATCAATCACGGAAGATGATACTTGCGCTGTTGATGATCGTCAGCATAGTCGCAAACGTGTGTCCGTATTCCGCACAGGCAGCGACACCGAAGGTGCTGGTTTCCAATTACAAAGTATCCGCAACGACAATCTATTCTGGAGATCGTTTTGATCTGACTCTGGAGATTCAGAACACTTCCAAGAACAAAGTCAGAAACATGAAGGTGACAGTCGCTTCGGAAAGTGGCGAGATCATCCCGATATCCGGAACCGGAAGTGCTTATGTGGCAGAGATTGCCGGAAATGAGACGAGCGAGCAGACATTTTCCATGCAGGCGGCAGCAGGACTAGCAGAGAAGACCTACAAGCTTTCGGTGAAGATGGCGTATGAGAATACTTCCGGTGAGGCGTTTGAGATGGAGGATACATTGTATCTGCCTGTGTATCTGAAGCAGCGCGTATCTGTGACAGATATCATGACAGACGATGCGAAAGTTGGTGACGATGTGGAGATTACGGCGCAGGTCAACAACCTCGGCGAAGGTATGCTCTACAATGTAAATGCCCGCGTGGAAGGAAAACACGTGGAAAAACAGGAAACCTACATCGGAAATATCGATACAGGAAAAAGCGGGAACATAGACCTTCTGGCAAAGGCAGTCGCAGTGACGGATTTTGATGAAAATGCCAGACCGGAAGATTGGATCATCGTGACCTATGAAGACCGGAATGGAAGTAAGCACGAAGAAAAAGCGGACGTCTCTTTCTATATTGAGACAGTCGATTACGAAGATCTGGAAGTTTTAAAGGAAGCACCGGAGAAAACCGGTCCTGCAACATGGCAGATCATACTGATCTGCGTCTGCGTACTTGCAGTCGGTGTATTCGTAGGAAGTAAGATTCGTAAAAAGTCAAATGACGATGAAAGCAAATCCACCAAAATGTAGATAAGATAGTTCATAATTACATATTCTAAAGCAGACCATTGAAGCACGCTGGCACTTAACGAACGGCAAACTTGTTTGACGTGAGTTTAGTACCATTGCGTGATGAAGTGAGCGAGAGGAGAACGCATATGAACCATAGGTTCATATTTAGGATGCGCTCGACGATTTACCGCCGAACGAAAGTGAGGGGGTGTTACCCGTGCGTGTCTGCGTAGAATTGTAATTATGAATTATCTATGGACAAAGTAAATGGATTTGCGAGAGGGAGATTGTCATGAAATTTATCATGCATTTAACAATTCAAAATATCATGCGCAGAAGAGCACGGACGATTCTGACCCTCCTCGGTGTGATGATTGGCGTGGTAGCCGTTGTCTCCCTGCTATCGCTCGGAATGGGCGTGAAGCGGGAACTCCTGCAGGGCTATGGCAACGATGCCTCGATTCGTCAGATTACTGTGCAGACGCCGGAAAACAACCAGAATAAGAAAATGCTTCTGACTGATCATACTTTGGAGAAGCTGAAGAAGCTCGACAAGGTAGCAAATGTTTATCCGCGCTATGAAGTTTTTGCGAATATTCAGGTTGGACAATACATGGCTTATACGAATCTGGTCGGTATCCCTTCGGAGCAGTTAGCTGCAATCGCGCTGACGGATACATCCAGCCTGTCGGAGCATGCCCGGAAACCGGAGATGGTAATCGGAAATGCGATGGGATATATGTTCTTCCATGATAACACTATGACCAGCTATCAGGATAGCGATGGAGACTTGAATAAGTGGGTCGGAGAGAAGGCAAAGGTCTCACTTGGACTTGGCGAAAATGAGATCATAGACCGCCTGACAATAGCAGGTGTGATGCAGGGCGATGCGGATGCATTCAGCGAGCAGTCCCAGACAGTGTATTGTGATCTGGATGTGCTGCGTTCCTATCTGAAGAAGCATGCAGCGCAGGAAGGTGTCGTGCTTGGACAGCCGGTCGACAAGAACGGAAATGCATACACTTCGTGGGTGTACTCAAGCGTGGTTGTCGAAGCTGGCAAGATGGAAGACGTTGAGTTTGTTGTGAAGAAATTACAGGATATGGGATATCAGACAACGAATATGAAGGAATACCGGGATACTGCGATGCGTACCGTTCGGATGCTGGAGCTGCTGTTAGGAGGCATCGGACTCATTTCCTTCCTCGTTGCGGCAATCGGTATCAGCAACACAATGACAACTGCCGTTTATGACCGGGTTGCCGAGATCGGAACCTTAAAGGTGCTTGGCTGTGAGAAGCGCGAATTGATGGCAATGATCTTATTGGAAGCAGGTATTTATGGACTTGTCGGAGGTGCGTGTGGCGTGCTGTTATCGCTGCTATTTGGAAAGATTATCAACCGGATTGCGGTATCTGCATTGCTTTTAGAAGCAGGAACGAAGATTGCGGTGATCACGCCGAAGCTTGCGCTATCAGCAGTCGGAATGGCGATGCTGCTTGGAACGATTGCAGGTTATTTCCCATCACGATGGGCGGCGAAACTATCTCCGCTTACGGCGATGAGGAGAGATTGATAAATAAGAAATGTGACGTATCATCTGAAATGGTGGTGCGCCTTTTTCACATTGATGATATAATGAGCGTAAGAGAGCCATAGGGAGCTTGCTCACTTTTTGGCGAACGGCGAAGTGATTGAGTGATGAAATCACGAAATAATAAGCGTAAGAATACCAATATGACATTGTAATTATAGAAAGAACGGGGATTATGGCACATAAGATATTGATGGTAGAGGACGATTTCGCCCTCGCAATGGGAACGGAATATGCGCTTACTTCGGAAGGCTATGCGGTGGCAACCGCGGGAAATCTGGCACAGGCGCGTGAGAAATTCGACGATAGCATCGACCTTGTGCTGTTGGATGTGATGCTGCCGGATGGAACCGGATTTGAGTTTTGTAAGGAACTTCGGGAAAAGAAAAGCGATGTACCGATTATATTTCTGACGGCGGTTGCAGAGGAAGCAAATATTGTCCAGGGGCTGGAGCTCGGGGCGGATGATTATGTGACGAAACCGTATCGTGTGAAGGAGCTGCTGGCACGGGTGGCAGTGAATATTCGGCGTTATGAGCAGGCACGGCAGGCGAGCCAGGAAAATAGCAGTCGTGTCATAACGTTTGGAAATACAACCTTCGACGGCGAAGCATTTGTGCTGACACAGCATGGAGAGAAGCTTGATTGTACGACGAGCGAGCTGCGTTTGCTGCGGTTTTTATTGCAGCATCGTGGACAGGTGATCAGTCGGAGTGCGATTATGGAACAGCTCTATGATATGGATGGAGAGTTTTTCGAGGACAATACACTTTCGGTCTATATCAAACGGCTTCGGCAGAAATTAGGCGAGGATGGTACATACATCGAGACGGTGCGTGGAATGGGGTACCGGTTCCGAAAGTGATTGTGCATACATATGGTGTAGGAGATTACTTTTGGATAGAAACTGTAAAAATAGTGTGGAAACGTATTGCTGATGAATTAGACATGCAGGTGAAAAGTTACGAATTACAACAATTTCATAAGCGATTTTTCTTATATAGCGGTATCGCATACAGCATATACGCCGTTTTTGCTGTGCTTGTTCTGTGGCTGCGTGGCTGGCAGTTATGGGCGACGCTGTTACTTGGCTGTCTGCTGCTTGCAGGTGCCTACATAGCGGGGCGGCGTTCGATTGGAACTATGAGCCGGGAACTGCGGGCAATCGTCGATATTATGAATCAGATTCTCGAAGCACCGGAACAGGTTCCAGCAGAGCCATATAAGCAGGGCGAGCTTGGAGAACTATATACGAATCTGTACAAGCTGGTGCAGGCTCTAAAGGAGAGTAACCGCAAGGAACAGGAGGAGAAGATCTTTCTGCGGGATATCATGTCGGATATCTCGCATCAGTTGAAAACACCGCTTGCGTCGCTCACGGTATTCATGGATCTTCTGTATGATGGACGTGTGCCAGATATCGACAAGCAGAAGCAGATGCTCTTAGAATCGAAGAATCAGGTCAGCCGGATGGAGTGGATGGTGCTGTCCATGCTGAAGCTTGCGCGGATCGAGGCGGGCGCCATCCAGTTTGAGAAGCATCCATGCAGCCTGTATGCGCTTGTGGCACAGGCGAAGGAGAGTGTTGCATATCTGACGGAGAAACGCGGACAGCAGATTGACGTGCAGATCGACGAGAAACAGATGCTCGTCTGCGACGGAGACTGGCTGACCGAAGCAATCATTAACTTACTGAAAAATGCATCCGACTATTCCGGCGAGCAGACAACGATTCATATCTGGACCGAAGACAATCCGATGTACACGCGCATTTATGTGAAAGATGAGGGCTGCGGCATCGCGGAGTCCGAACTTAAAAATATATTCAAACGCTTCTATCGTATCAACAAAGAGGTCAATCCGAACAGCGTCGGAATCGGTCTTTCCCTGACGAAATCCATTGTCGAGGGTATGGGCGGTAAAATCTCGGTACGAAGCGAGCTTGGCAGCTATACGCAGTTTATTTTAACGTTTGTGCATACATAGATATATTTGTGGACATGCGGATTTAGCAGAAAACAATTGAGTTATTCCGATCAAAGTGTTACACTCATAGAGAAATATTGCTGAAAAGCAAATAAATGAGGTGAAGATATGGAACAGACAGGCGGAAAGTGGATGTCTCTGATCGGGGCATACATGATCGTAAAGGGAATTGTCAATCTGATATTGGGATTTTCGGTTGGAAATATTGTGACGCTGCTGATCAGTGGTGTACTTGCATTTCTGATCATCAAGGGCGTGCCATATATGAATTATGTGACCGGTGCGTATCTGGCGTTGATGAGCGTGATACATATCATCCCGAATATTCAGGGACATCATTGGTTTTATCTGGCAGAGGGGATTATTGATCTGATTGCAGCGGTTGTGTTATTTACAAGCGGAAAAACCAGGGAATCATAAAGCGAAAATAAAAACATGGAGGGAGCAAAAGTCCAGCCATGTTTTTCGTTTCTTTATAGTAATGCGTGGAAATTGTGTGTTTCTTGTATAATAGAACCGAAACCCTGCATAGCATGAAAATATTCAAGCAATATATAAAAATGGAGCGAGAAAATGAACGAACGATTGGACAAACAGATGGATTTCATCCGGGAGATCGACAAGGAGAAATTCATTACCCGGATGACGAAGTTAACCGATGGAAAACGGCGCGAAAATGATGCAGAACATGCATGGCATATGGCAATCATGACGATTCTGCTATCCGAATATGCAAATGAAAAGATCGACGTGCTGCGGACGGTCACAATGCTTTTGATCCACGATCTGGTGGAAATCGATGCGGGCGATACCTACGCGTATGACGAGGAAGGCAAGAAGACGCAGGAAGCGCGGGAGAAGAAAGCGGCAGACCGCATCTACAATCTGCTTCCGGAGGATCAGGCGAAGAAGCTGTATGATATCTGGTTGGAGTTTGAGGCAAAGGAGACGCCGGAAGCGAAGTTCGCGCGGGCGATGGACAACCTGCAGCCGATGATGCTCACCGCAAGTACGGGCGGCTTTGACTGGAAAGACCGGGGCGTGCGTGCGGAGCAGGTAATGAAGCGCAACGAGATTACGCCGGAAGGTTCGAAGACGCTGTGGGACTATGCATACGAGAATTTCCTGAAGCCGAATATCGAAAATGGAAATCTGCAGTCGTGACAGCATGAAAATCAAAATGTGCAGGACATATGATGATCAGAGAATACGGAATCAGAAAAGAAAAAATAGAATTACCAGATATAATGGAGGCGAAACATCGTGTCCGGAGAGACGAAAAGTAAGAAAAAATATGAGATTGATATGTGCAACGGAGCCATCCTGCCGAAGCTGCTGGCGTTCACACTGCCTTTGATGTGTTCAAGCGTATTGCAGCTTTTGTTCAACGCGGCAGATATCATTGTTGTTGGAAACTTTGCGGGTGATACCGCACTTGCGGCAGTCGGAAGTAACACGGCACTCATCAATCTGTTGACGAACTTTTTCCTTGGACTGTCGATTGGTGCAAATGTACTGGTCGCGCGGTTCTATGGTGCGAAGGCGGAGGAAGATGTCAGCGATACGGTACA
>DHJV01000157.1:51985-100103 GCA_002404515.1 Lachnospiraceae bacterium UBA4711
AATGCTTCTGAGCGTTTTCAGCGGCATCATTCTGACGGTGGTTGGCTGTATCGGAGCGAGACAGATTCTGATCTGGATGCAGACACCGGAGGATGTACTTCCACTTGCGACAACGTACCTGCGCATTTATTTTATAGGTATGACGTCGATGATGGTTTACAACTTTGGCAGTGCCATCTTACGTGCGGTCGGAGATACGAAACGGCCACTTTACTACCTGTCGGCGGCAGGTGTTATCAATATTGGACTGAACCTGCTCTTTGTGATTGCGTTCCATATGAGTGTAGCGGGTGTCGCGCTTGCGACTGTTATTTCCGAGACAATCTCTGCCAGTCTGGTCATCCGCTGTATGATGCGGGAGAAGGGCAGTATCCGTCTGACGCCATCAAAGCTTCATATTCATCCGAGACGGTTCGCGGAGATTCTGCGCATCGGATTCCCGGCGAGCCTGCAGGGGGTCATCTTTGCGATATCGAATGTAATCATCCAGTCATCGGTCAATTCCTTTGGCTCGACAGTCGTTGCCGGAAATTCTGCGGCGAGCAATATCGAGGGCTTTGTGTATGTGTCCATGAACTCGTTTTATCAGGGTACGATCAGCTTCACGAGTCAGAATGTCGGTGCGGGCAAATACGAGCGTGTGAATAAGATTTTATTCACTGCACAGGCATGTGTCATTGTGACTGGGTTGGTGCTTGGCAATCTGGCGGTATTCTTCGGACCGGATCTGCTTGGCTTTTATACGAAGAGTGCAGCTGTGAAAGCAGCAGGCATGAATCGATTAAAGATTATATGTACAGTCTATGCGCTGTGTGGTATTATGGATGTCATGGTCGGCTCGCTGCGCGGTCTTGGGTATTCCGTGATGCCGACGATTGTATCGCTGATCGGTGCCTGTGGACTCCGGTTGTTGTGGATATTTACATTTTTCCGCATGTACGAGCAGTTCCATACACCGCAGTCGCTGTATCTGACGTATCCGGTAAGCTGGATCATCACGATATGCGCACATGTGGTCTGCTTTGTAATTGTGCGTCGGAAGATAAGCAGGCGGTTGAAGACGCAGAGCGTGGCACAGTAATGTACAAACATATTTGGCATGCGGTATTCGATGATGCAGATAATGCGGATGATACATGTGTATGCAGAAAATAATTCTGGGAATAAATAAGATATAAATTTCAATATAAAGGAGACTTACGATGAAACAGGGTATCATATTTGACATGGATGGCACATTGTGGGATTCTGCGGATGGCGTCGCAAAGTCATGGACACAGGTGATTCACAACGAGTATAAAAAGGACATGGATATCACGGAAGCGGATGTGAAAGCTGTGATGGGAAAGACGATGGATGTGATCGCACAGATTGTATTTCCGGAGCTTGATAAGGAGGCACAGCAGATGCTTTTAGAGAAATGCTGTGACTGGGAGAACGAGTATCTCCGCAGAAATGGCGGCAAGCTGTTTCCGGAACTGGAGGATACACTGAAAAAGCTTAAAAAACGATACCATTTGTATATCGTAAGCAATTGTCAGAGTGGCTATATCGAGGCATTTCTGGACTATTATAATTTTGGACAGTATTTCGAAGATATTGAGTGTTATGGGAATAACGAGAAGAGCAAGGGGGATAACGTCCGTCTTGTGATGGAGCGGAACGGTCTGGAACAGACAATCTATGTTGGTGATATTCAGGGTGATTATGAAGCAACGATGCAGGCTGGAGCGGCATTTATCCATGCAAAGTATGGATTTGGAACAATTAATACGAAAGTTGCAGAAATCGAGAAGTTCAGTGACCTTCCGGAAGTGGCTGCCAAAGTGTTTCAGGAGATGGAAGCGTAACTGGTCTATAACAGGATGACAGCTGTGCACATGATGAAAGAACAGGGAGACAGGTAGATTGGAACAGACGATGCAGACAGAAAAAACAGAAGATACACGCACGGGAATTGCAGGAAGTACGCTGAAAATCATTGCCATGGTCACGATGCTGATCGATCATATCGGGGCGACAATCGTGTTACAGCTTGTCCGGCAGAATTCCGATAATTTTGATGCGCTTGGAAATGTGCGTATGACAGGGCCGGTTATCCTGTATTATATTCTGCGTGGAATCGGCAGGCTTGCATTTCCAATTTTTATCTTTCTGTTGCTGGAAGGATTTCAGTATACGCATAACCGATTCCGTTATATTGGACGACTGTTGCTGTTTGCGGTTATTTCGGAGATTCCGTTTGATCTGGCGGTGAATCTGTCGACGAATAGAATCTTGGAAGGGCATTTTCTCGAATTTACCAGCCAGAATGTATTCTTTACATTGGCGATCGGCATGATTGTGCTGACAGCGTTGGAGGGGCTGCGTGCCCTGCAGATGGATACGATCTTAAAAACGATTCTGATTGTTGGCGTGGCAGCCCTTGGCGCGGCGCTTGCGTATGCTCTGCATACCGATTATGGTGCGATCGGTGTACTGGCAATCTGCACAGCGTATGGATTCCGGAATCAAAGAAAGGAACTGCGGATGGCAGCTCCCTGTGTTGTATTATCGGTATTAAATATGTCAGAATTATGCGCGCTTGTGGATGCGGGCATCGTGCACTTCTATAATGGGAAACGCGGCTTGAAACTGAAATGGGTATTTTACATATTCTATCCATTGCATTTACTGATTCTTGCCGGCATCTGTGTTCTGCTTTTTAAATAGAAAAATTATGCATAATTATTATACATCAGACCACTGTAAACAGACTGCGTATAGGTTGCGGTCTGTTTTTCTTTTGCGTTTGGATATGTCACAATCAGGCGGTCGATATAGGCGAGCGGATCTAAGGTCAAACGATCGACAGTTTTTCCGATATCTGTGCGCAGACTGGAATTATCGCCAAACAATGTATTTAATGTGTCGTAAGAAATACCGTTCGCCTGCACTGCATCAAACTGCATGCGGTGATCCTCGCCAACGGTGATGCCGATGGAAGCAAGCTGTTCTTTGTGACGTGTGACAATACCGGAGATATCGTGATAGAGATTCCGGCTGCCGATGGACGTTGGCTCGCTTTCCTCAGAGAGGGTTACCAACTGATTGTATGCATCGGTAAAGTTCGTCATCTGGTCGACAAGCAGACTTTTGTCCGGTGTGAACTGCACATTTACCGGAGTATCTGTGACCTTGTGAAAATCAAATTCCGCAACCTGATTGATCGAAATGTGGTTGGAGGTTGAGGTATGTACGAGATCGTTGATATAAAACCGCGCATTTTCCGGGTAGGTCTGTATCTGATCAAGTCCAAATGTATCAATTACATCTGCATCCTGCTTTTTATTGAATGTAAAATATAAGGAAGAAACGGTCTCTGGCGTGCCTGTATCCGTAGATGCAAGCATGAGTGCACTTGTATTTCCTTCCTTTATAATAGAAGCGCGGACATCAATGTGTCTGCGGTTGATTTGATCGGCGAGCTGTTCCTGCAGCGACAGATTTGTATCATCGTCGGAGACAGACAATGTAAATGGCAGATTGCCGTGCATCGTCTGCATGGAGAAGCTGTAACTGCCCGGTGTGAGTGCCGTGCCAGCGGAATCAAGATAAGTCCCCACATTGACCTGCTCACTGGCAAGCTGGTCAATCTGCAGTGTCATATGATCCGGGAGTTCGCCGGATGCATGTGCACGGAAAGAACCGGATACTGCATCGGGATTATCCGTGAAGATCTGCTTCTTCGTGTAAAGCTCACTGTCAGGATTCGCCAACTGATCTGTGATGTCACGCAGGGTCAGCGCCTGTTCCTTGATATTAATCATATGCTCCTGTCTCGATTCCGAGAGGGAAACCAGATAGAGCGGCGATGACTGATTGTATTTGGAAATACTGTTATAAACAGCTTTGAGTTCGGAAGCCTTATGCGTGCGCGTGCGACGCTTCGGTACGAGATCATGGTTTAAATAATTGTACACTTGTGATATATTCATATAAGAAGGCCTCCTTTCCCAATATAATTGCATTGTTATTATTAAATATATTATAAATATCGTAAAAATTCAACTTTTTCCTTGACTTTATATGTATGTTTTGTTATTCTAAAGCTTGCGATGGAAGAGGTCCTTTTTTTTTGCACGAAAAAATAGGATTCTAAGATGTCATCTGTGAAAAAATAAATATGGAGGTGGACAGTTGTGCGTGTAAAAATTACATTGGCATGTCAGGATTGTAAACAGCGTAATTACAATATGACAAAGGATAAGAAAACGCATCCGGACAGAATGGAAACAAAGAAGTATTGTAAGTTCTGTAAGAAGCACACGATGCACAAGGAAACAAAGTAATCGGAGGAGTAGTCTATGTCAAAAAAAGAAGAGACTTCTTCACCTTCCTTGAAGAGAAGCTGGTTTCAGGAGCTGAAAGCAGAGTTCGGCAAGATTACCTGGCCGACGAAGGACAAGCTCGTGAGACAGTCTGCGGCTGTAATCGTGATTTCCGTAATACTCGGATTTATCATTGCAGGTGTGGATTACCTGTTACAGATCGGTTTAACTTATATTGTTGGTTAGGTAGGTGAATGTATGTCAGAACTATTCGAAAACGAAGCTGCAGCATCTGGAACACCGGAAAGCGGAATTCCGACCGATGGTGAGGCAAGATGGTATGTAGCTCATACCTACTCAGGTTATGAGAACAAGGTGAAAAATGATATCGAGAAGACTGTTGAAAACAGAAAGCTTCAAGAGCAAATCCTTGAGGTAACCGTACCGGTTCAGGAGGTAATTGAGACAACAAAGACAGGCGCGAAAAAGACAGTTCAGAGAAAGTTGTTTCCGGGTTATGTTCTGGTTCATATGTATATGAACGATGTTACATGGTATGTAGTTCGTAACACACGGGGTGTTACAGGATTTGTAGGTCCGGAATCCAAGCCGGTTCCACTCACGGAACGTGAAATGCGTGCGATGGGTATCGTGACTGAGGCACCAGTGGTACACATTGATGTGGAAGTTGGCGATCAGATCAAGGTTATTACCGGAGCTTGGGAAGGCAATGTTGCTGTTGTTAAGGCAATTAACGAGAGCAAGAGAACCGTAACCATTGACGTTGACATTTTCGGACGTGCTACATCTGTTGAGATTGGATTTGGAGATATCCAGAAGATGTAAGAGGTTTAGGAGGTAGCTATAATGGCTAAGAAAGTAGAAGGATATATTAAATTACAGATTCCTGCAGGAAAGGCAACACCTGCACCACCTGTTGGTCCTGCACTTGGACAGCACGGTGTTAACATTGTACAGTTCACAAAGGAGTTTAATGCAAGAACTGCTGATCAGGGCGATATGATCATCCCTGTTGTTATCACAGTTTATGCAGATAAGAGTTTCAGCTTTGTAACTAAGACTCCACCGGCAGCAGTACTGCTTAAGAAGGCGTGCGGCCTTAAGTCAGCATCTGCAACACCGAACAAGACAAAGGTTGCAAAGATTTCTAAGGCTAAGGTTCAGGAAATCGCTGAGCTGAAGATGCCAGACCTGAATGCAGCAAGCCTTGAGGCTGCTATGAGCATGATCGCTGGTACAGCTCGTTCTATGGGAATCGAAGTTGAGGACTAATAAGAAATAATCGTAGGAGGGTCGCTCCCGCAAAAACTACAGGAGGTTTATTTGAATGAAAACAGGTAAGAGATATTCAGAAGCTGCAAAGCTTATTGAAAAGACAAAAACATATGACTTAGAAGAGGCTGTTGCACTCGTTAAGAAGACAGCCAGCGCAAAGTTTGATGAGACAATCGAAGCTCACTTCCGTCTGGGCGTTGATGGTCGTCATGCAGACCAGCAGGTTCGTGGTGCAGTTGTTCTTCCTCACGGAACAGGTAAGACTGTAAAGGTTCTCGTATTTGCCAAGGGTAACAAGGTAGACGAGGCTCTTGCAGCAGGCGCTGATTACGCAGGTGGAGATGAGCTTGTACCAAAGATCCAGAACGAAGGCTGGTTGGATTTTGATGTTGTTGTTGCTACACCGGATATGATGGGTGTTGTTGGACGTCTTGGACGTGTCCTTGGACCAAAGGGCTTGATGCCAAATCCAAAGGCTGGTACAGTTACTATGGACGTAACAAAGGCAATCAACGATATTAAGGCTGGTAAGATTGAGTACAGACTTGATAAGTCAAACATTATCCACGTGCCAATTGGAAAGGCTTCTTTCACAGAGGAGCAGTTAACAGACAACTTCCAGACTTTAATAGATGCAGTTGTTAAGGCTAAGCCTGCAGCAGCAAAGGGACAGTACATTAAGAGCTTGGTAGTAGCTTCTACAATGGGTCCTGGCGTAAAGCTGAACGTTACAAAGTACTAGGATTTAGCCCTGACAGAGAAAAGAGTGTGAATGGATTCCGACACGGAGTGCATGCGCACTCTTTTTTTCTTGCTTTTCAGACGCAATAATAGTAAAATTAAAGTACTTGAGACATCGAGAAAGTAATTTATACCAAGGGGGTACAGACAATGGAAAAGGAACTGATTGTAACGAAACTTACGGAAGTGATTCATGATGTGTTACCGGAATTGGATGAGGTAGATATGCATGCAAATATGGTAAACGAATATGGCGTGAATTCCGTATCTTTGATTCGCCTGCTCGTAGCAGCAGAAAGCAAGTTTGATATTTCATTTACCGATTATGAGCTTGCACTCAGCGATTATGATTCGTTCAGTGATATCGCAGCATTGATCGCAGAAAAATTAGCATAGATTGGGAGGAACAGTAAAATGGCAGATATGAAAAAATTACCAGTAACATATCCAATGATTACATCTTGGCAGTGGCATGCAACACTGTTTTCCATTCTCTCAGATGATGAGAATGCAAAGAAATGGATTTTCAGCAACTATATTCAGCTTCGTTGCTACAACATTCAGGAGATCTTCACAGGCGATGATATGCTTCTCGCAGATATGATGCCAGGAAGCAGTGCGTTGAAGCAGTGTCCATACCTGATGTTCTCACTTCTTACGAAAGAGCAGATCCAGAGCTATTGTGGAAACATCATTGATTTCATTATCAAGACAATCGACCTGAATGGATATGTATATGGCGTATTTGATGAGGCAAAGATTTTGTGTGATGCAGAGGTAGATTACAAGTTCCCTCATGAGTTGTTTATCTATGGATACAACCGTGATGAGGAAGTATTCTATGTAGGAGACTTCACATTCCAGGATCATTATTCTTATAATACAGTCAGCTTCTCTGATCTGGAGCGTGGCTATGAGGTCATCACAGAGCAGGATGACCATGTATTTAAGGATGATCACAAGGGTGGTCGTGGATTGTATGTTGTTATGAAGAACACCGAGCATCCAATCTATGAGGTTGATATTGAACTCATTAAGCAGACAATCAGTGAGTATCTGAATTCACAGGATACAAAGGATCATTTCCGTATGCTTCGTAACCGTTTTGATGATACAACCTTTGGTATTAAAGTATATGATAAGGTGCTTGCTCAGATTGACAAGCAGCTGCATGCAGAGGAGCCGGATTTTGATATCCGTGCATTGCATGTGATGTATGACCACAAGGTTTTGATGTTAGAGCGTATTAAGTATCTGATGAATCACGGATTCCTGAAATATAATGAGGATACGATTAAAGAGTACCAGACGGTTGTCCGCAATATGCTGACCGCACGGAATCTGCTTGTACGTATCTCTATCACAGGTGAGATTGAGTCATCCGTTCGCTTCAAGAACTATTTTGAACATGCAAGAGAAAAGGAGATCAGCATTCTTTTCCGTATCCTTGCAGAACTGGAAGATAAATAATATGACGAAGATTCATGTATTGGTTGTAAAAGTAAATCGTGCATATATAGAACAACATTTTGATGAATTGGTCGAACGCTTATACCCGGAACGAAAGTCCCGGGTATTGGCTTTTCGTAGGCGGGAACCGGCATATACATCGATAGTTGCAGGCTTATTGTTACAGACACTTGTAGAAGAGAAGCTTGGCATCCCCCCACAGGCATTGGTGCTTGAAAAAAATGAGAATGGAAAGCCGGCAGTACAGGGGTATCCGGAGTTTTATTTCAATCTCTCCCATGCGGGTGATTATGTTGCACTGGCGCACGGAGATGTGCCTTTGGGCGTTGACATGGAGCAAGTACGCACGCAGAACCTGCATGTCGCAAAACGGTGCTATACAGAGGCAGAATATGCATATGTGGCCGGAGATAATTCTGAAGAAAATCAAATTAGTGATATATCTGAAGAAAACCATGAGATGAAGATGGGAACAGATATGCTGCAGCCGGATTCGTCGATGGATATAAATGATCGATTTTTCTATCTGTGGACGATGAAAGAATCATATCTGAAGCTTACGGGTGAAGGGATCAGCGTACCACTCAATTCCTTCGAGATTGATCCTTATCGGCAAACGGTGAAAGGAACACTGTATCGGTATTATATGCAGCGAATGAATGATTATTGGATTTCTGTCTGTACAGGAGAAAATTGTGAGGTAGTGTATGATTACAGAACCGGCAATGAATTTGGAGAAAGCTATTAACACTGCCCATGAGATTAATTGAATACCGGATTATATAGGATAATTAAATATGTTTAATTTGCAGAAATCACTTGACAATCACTGAAATCTACGATAGAATATCATCTGTTGTGAGAAACAACACAGATGCGGTCGTAGCTCAGCTGGATAGAGCACTTGGCTACGGACCAAGGTGTCGGGAGTTCGAATCTTCTCGGCCGCATACCCTTAAAGCTTCTCGAGTAATCGGGAAGCTTTTTTGCGCGTTCCTATAAGCACTGCACACCTGCATGAACGCGATTCGTGCGAGTTTACTCGCAAACGAATCAGCGTGCATGCAGGGGTATAGCGCGCCAGCGCGACACGAACATGGAGCGAAGCGGAATGTGAGTGTGTGCAGTGCTATATATTTAACAAGGCAGATAAGACCAGAGATTCGATCTTAGATTCTATAGTTAATATGCGAGCCGCCAAAGTGTAAATGCGGATGATATATGCAACAAATACTCAAGCAGACCATTGGAGCACATCAGCACTTAACGAGGAAAGTGACAATTCGTAGAATTGATGCTTTGCGAGTTTAGTGTCTGCTATGTGCGGAAGTGAGCGGGAGCGTGTCTGCTTAGGATTCCGTTGCATATATTATCCGTAGGATACATAAATGGGCTCGCAATTCAAAATAAAAAGACGACCGAATCTCGATCGTCTTACGAACTGGGCTACCAGGATTCGAACCTGGAAAATGCTGGAGTCAGAGTCCAGTGCCTTACCATTTGGCGATAGCCCATCATTATGAAGTTTGGAAACTCTTTTGTGTCTCACAAGTTGGTATTATATTACATGTCTTTTGAAATTGCAAGCTTTTTTTGAAAAAAATTTACAAAAAGTTGAAACATACTACAATTCCGCCTACTTGTCAGGAATTGGTTAAATAATTGTTTGACAAACGGAAACAAATACTATATGATTGCTTACGTTGAACGCTAGGAGAAAACAAAGATTTTTGTAAATCGATTGCGTAGTGAACAACTGTTTGAAAGGAAGTAAGTATGAGCAGCGTAATATATGTGGTTCCGTGGGCCATTTGTGATACAGAAAGCATATATGTGAAGAAAGTCAAGGGCGACGACGTGCAGGTGCCGGAAAAGGGCAGTGAGTTTAATTCATGGTGCATCCGTAACGTGATTGCAAGTCCGGATCGCAGAACAAAGGATATGTATGCGATTGTGGATGTGTTTAATGGCTATAAGGACAAGATGAGCGAGAAAGGTATGTCTGTGTTTTCTCTTACGAATTCGAAGGAAGTATTGAAAAACCTGGGATTTCAGAAAGCCGATGAAACAGAGACAGCATTTATCAAGAACAAAGTATTGAAGTTGAATAAGGACAAGAAAAAATAGACCACGCATGTTTGTGGTCTATTTTTTAGAAAGTAGGAAAATATGATAGAAATTGGAAAATGGAATGATTTGAAAGTCATTCGTTCGAAGGACTTTGGCATATATCTCGGTGAAGAGGACAGCTCGACTGCAGAGACTGTGCTGCTTCCAAGGAAGCAGGTGCCAGAGGGCGTGAAAGCGGGTGCATCCTTGCGTGTGTTTATTTACCGCGATTCACAGGATCGTATCATCGCGACGACGAATACACCATTGATCACCGTAGGTGAAGTGAAGAAGCTTCAGGTCAAGAGTGTGACAAGCCTGGGTGCATTTATGGATTGTGGACTGGAACGCGATGTACTGCTTCCATTTAAGGAACAGACAGCGAAAGTGGAAGCTGGAAAGTCCTATCTGGTGCGGATGTATGTGGACAAGTCCGGGCGTCTGGCAGTTTCGATGAAGGTCGGAAAGGAATTGCAGCCGATCGAGGGCTACGAGGAAGGACAAGATTTCGTTGGAACTGTGTATGAGTTCAAGAAGGATTTCGGTGCATTTGTGGCAATCGATGACAAATATCCGGGACTGATCTATGCGAGCGAACTGTATGCTCCGGTACGTGTCGGTGATGAGGTGCATGGCAGAATCGTGAAGATCCGTCCAGATGGAAAGGCAGATCTTGCATTGCGGAAGCTTGCGTATGCGCAGATGGAAGAGGATAGTGAGATGGTATATGCCGTTATAAAGAGCTATAAGGGTGTTTTACCGTTTACAGATAAGGCAGATAAGGATATAATCAAGAAAGAGTTCGGACTCAGTAAGAACGCGTTTAAGCGCGCCTGCGGACGTCTCCTGAAAGAGGGAAAGATCCGCATTACAGAGAAGACGATCGAACTCGTTGATTAGGAGGAGGGCGCATATGTGCGAAGCACATATTTAGGATGCGCCGACGACATGCCGCCGAACGAATGTGAGGGGGCAACACCACAATAGGAGGTACTTATATTATGAAGACAGTGATTCAGACACCAAAGGCACCGGCAGCAATTGGACCGTATTCACAGGCAATTGCAGTGGGAGATATGATTTATACATCTGGTATGATTCCGATCATTCCGGAGACAGGTGAACTTGAGACAGGCGATGTCAAGGCACAGGCAAAGCAGGCGATTGGAAACCTGATTGCACTGTTAAACGAGGCAGGCAGTGATGCAGACCATGTGATAAAGACAACCGTATTTATCAAGGATATGAATGATTTCGCCGCAGTGAATGAAGTATATGCGACATTCTTTGAGAAGGACTGTCCGGCGCGTTCCTGTGTAGAGGTTGCAAGACTTCCAAAGGACGTGAAGATTGAAATCGAGGCAATTGCACTCAAAAAATAATAAAATAAACATTTTGAACAGTTAAAACAAGCAAAATCGCTCGATTATGTTATTTTCTGCTTGCATAATTACATATGCGTGGTAAAATAAAGGGCAGATAATACGCATGAGGGAAAGGAAGTAATAGATCATGAGCAAAAATATTGATTGGTCTTCACTCGGCTTTGGCTATGTGCAGACAGATAAGCGTTTCGTATCAAACTACAAGAATGGTGCATGGGATGACGGTGTGCTGACAGATGACGCAACCGTTACTCTGAGTGAGTGTGCAGGCGTGCTTCAGTATGCACAGACATGTTTTGAAGGTTTGAAGGCATATACAACAGAGAAGGGACAGATCGTTATTTTCCGTCCTGACTTAAATGCATCCCGTATGGCAGATTCCTGCAAGCGTCTGGAGATGCCTGTATATCCAGAAGATAAGTGGGTAGATGCAGTCGTAAAGACGGTGGAAGCAAACATTGACTGGGTACCACCATATGGCTCTGGAGCAACTCTTTACATCCGTCCATATATGTTCGGAAGTAACCCGGTTATCGGCGTTAAGCCGGCAGATGAGTATCAGTTCCGTGTATTTTGTACACCGGTTGGTCCTTACTTCAAGGGCGGCGCAAAGCCAATCGTAATTCGTGTCAGCGATTATGACCGTGCAGCACCTCATGGAACAGGACATATCAAGGCTGGATTGAACTACGCTATGAGCTTATACCCAATCGTTGATGCACATAATCAGGGATTTGCTGAGAATATGTATCTTGATGCTGCAACACGGACAAAGGTAGAGGAAACAGGTGGAGCAAACTTCATCTTCATCACGAAGGATGGCACATTGGTAACACCGAAGTCAGACAGTATCCTTCCTTCTATCACGCGTCGTTCTTTGATGGTAGTTGCAGAGAAGTACCTTGGCATGAAGGTAGAACACAGAGAAGTTTACTTTGATGAGGTTAAGGATTTCGCAGAGTGTGGTCTGTGTGGTACAGCCGCAGTTATCTCTCCGGTTGGAAAGATCAATGATCACGGCAAGGAAATCTGCTTCCCAAGTGGAATGGAAGAGATGGGACCATATACAAAGAAGCTGTATGACGCTCTGACAGGTATCCAGATGGGACGTATCGAGGCACCGGAAGGCTGGATCAAGGTAATCAGATAATTTATGAATAAAAAGATATTAACCATCACAATTCCCTGCTATAATTCGCAGGACTATATGAAGAAGTGCGTCGATCACGCATTGCTTGGTGGCGAACTGGTAGAAATACTGATTGTGGATGATGGATCTACAGACGACACCGCGAAGATCGCAGATGCCTATGCGGAGAAATATCCGACGATCGTAAAGGCAATTCATAAAGAAAATGGTGGGCATGGCGATGCGGTGAATACCGGTATCGCCCATGCAACCGGAGTCTATTTCAAGGTTGTTGACAGTGATGACTGGCTTGACAGAGAAGCCTATAAACAGGTCTTGAAGGTCTTGAAGAAGCTTGTGGAAGATGACAAGGATCTGGATGTCCTGCTCTCCAACTATATCTATGACAAGGTGGAACGCCGGAAGAAGCGTGTTATGCGTTATCACGGTGCTTTGCCGGAGAAACGGATTATAAGCTGGGAAGACAGCCGGATTCGGTTCAACAAGTTTCAGTATGTACTGATGCATTCGGTGATTTACCGGACACAGTTATTGAAAGACTGCGGATTGCAGCTTCCGAAGCATACATTTTATGTGGATAATCTCTATATCTTTGAACCGATGATCCATGTGAAGAAGCTGATGTACTTAAATGTCGACCTGTATCACTATTATATTGGCAGAGAAGGACAGTCGGTCAATGAGAAGACGATGATGAAGCGGATTGATCAGCAGATGCTGGTGAACCGGACTCTGATTCAATTCTTCAGTGAGAATCGGAAGAATCTTCCACCACAGATGTATCGGTTCCTGTTTCAGTACCTGGATATGATGATGTGTGTCGCATCGAGTATCTGTGTCGTATCGAAGGACAAGGAGCTGTATAAGAAGAAAAAGGAACTGTGGAAGTATCTGAAGGATACAGATGCAGAATTATACAAGGAGCTTCGAACAACATTGTTTGGTATCGTGTTTAATTTACATGGACCAACAGGTAGATGGTTTGCAAGAACCGGATATCGTTTGTTCCAGAAGTTATTTGGATTTAACTAGACAAAAAAATTCCGAAGTTTGTTTATAACAGACTTCGGAATTTTTTTGTTTATATCAGTTCGCTGTGAACAAATTATTATTTCGTTTCTGTCTGGCTTTTTCTGCCCCAGGGAATCACATATACGATCGGATAGAGGATTGCCGCCAGTGCAAATGCACCGATGACGTCCCATACAGAATGCTGTTTCAAAAACATTGTGGATAGGATGATCAAGATGCCGATTACTGTAGCAATCACCTTAATCCACGTTTTATCTTTCATCCCCTTGCTCTTGTACAGGGCGACGAGACAGCCAAGCGTGTTGAATACATGTAAGCTTGGGAATACATTTGTGCTTGTATCCGTCTTGTACAACATTTTTACCAATTTGGCACACAGGTTATTGCGGTAGGAGATATCCTGTCGCAGATTTAAACCGTTATGCCAGAGCGTGCATATAATCAGGAAGATCGTCATGCCGCTGAACAGATATGCACAGCACTGGTAATATTCTTTCTTCGAGTAGAAGAACTCGTACCCGACAATCGCCGGAACGAATAAAAACCACATAAAATAAGGAATAACAAAATATTCACAGAATGGAATCTTGTAATCGATCGGCATCGATACAAGATGGAAATCCGTAGTTACTGTTTTCTCCAGCCATACAAACCATGGCATGTAGAAAACGATGTAGAGCAGTGTCCATATGTGGTTATATTTTCTGATGAATTTTCCTGCCTTCATAAGGGGTTACGAAAACCTTTCTTTTCTTTTGTGTCACAACATTTGTTTGCCGACAGGGGTTAGTATATCATGCTTCCTCAGAATGTGCAATCGCAGCGCCAACAAATCCTAAGAATAATGGATGTGCCTTGTTCGGGCGGCTCTTGAATTCCGGATGTGCCTGTGTTCCGATGAACCAAGGGTGATCTGGAAGCTCGATCATCTCTACGATATGACCATCTGGAGATAAACCGGACAGCATCATGCCGTGGTCAGTCAGTACCTTTCTGTAATCGTTATTTACCTCATAACGATGTCTGTGACGCTCGTTTATATGGTCAGTACCATATAACTGGTATGCTTTTGAACTCTTATCAAGTACACAAGGATAAGAACCGAGTCTTAATGTTCCACCCAAGTCTGTGACTCCATTCTGGTCAGGCATGATATGGATAACCTGATGGCTGGAGCTTGGGTTAAACTCGGAGCTGTTTGCGTCCGGATAACCAACAACATTTCTCATGAACTCCACAATTGTAAGCTGCATACCAAGACATAAGCCGAGGTAAGGAATTTTATTTTCGCGTGCATAGGTGATTGCTTCGATCATACCCTCGATACCACGGTCACCGAAGCCGCCCGGTACCAGGATACCGGATACATCACCTAAGATTTCTGTGACATTTTCTTTCGTTACAAGTTCAGAATCCACCCACTTGATCTCAACATCCGCGCGATGTGCTACACCGGCATGTTTGAGGGATTCTACAACAGAGATGTAAGCGTCATGCAGGCTGACGTATTTTCCAACTAAAGCTACGCGTACCTTCTTTTGTGGGTGCTTCCAGTTGTCCACCATAGCAATCCAGTCGTCAAGATCCGGCTTCGGACATGGGATATGGAGACATTTGCAGGCTGCATCAGCAAGCTTCTCATGTTCCATAGCAAGAACAACTTCGTACAATACGTCTACGTCCAGATTCTGGATGACACATTCGCTTGGAACGTTACAGAAGCTGGCAATCTTATCTTTAATTGCTTTGTCTAACGGAAGATCGGAGCGGCAGACTAAGATATCCGGCTGGATACCGAGAGACTGGCAGGTCTTTACGCTTGCCTGTGTCGGCTTTGTCTTCAGTTCGCCGGATGATTTTAAGTAAGGAATCAGTGTGACGTGGATCATGATGCAATTCTCATGTCCGACATCCAACTGAAACTGACGAATGGCTTCCATGTACGGCTGGCTCTCGATATCACCGACAGTACCGCCGACTTCGATGATTGCAATCTCATTGTCCTTTGCGTCCGGATTGCGATAGAAACGATCTTTGATTTCGTTTGTAATATGAGGGATGATCTGAACCGTATGACCACCGAAATCGCCACGGCGCTCCTTGTTCAGAATGCTCCAGTAAACCTTTCCTGTTGTCACATTAGAACCCTTGTTCAGACTCTCATCGATAAAACGCTCATAG
The DNA here is from genome assembly GCA_002404515.1 of Lachnospiraceae bacterium UBA4711. GTDB lineage: Bacteria > Bacillota > Clostridia > Lachnospirales > Lachnospiraceae > Coprococcus_C. The sequence goes on from DHJV01000157.1 coordinate 67,660, forward strand.
TGTCCAAGATCCAGATCGGTTTCTGCACCATCATCTGTTACAAATACTTCGCCATGCTGAATCGGGTTCATGGTTCCCGGGTCCATATTGACATATGGATCAAATTTCTGGCTGATCACTTTGTAGCCGCGCGCCTTCAACAGACGTCCAAGCGATGCCGCGGTAATGCCTTTACCGAGACCGGATACAACGCCGCCAGTGACAAAAATGTACTTTACTGCCATAGCTCATTCCTCTTTCCGTTTGTTTTTTATATTTTCATTCTATTTGCTTAAGAAAAATTCAAAAATCATTATAAACGAAAAGGAAAACGAAGTCAATTACAAATGGTTAGAATAAAACATAAGCTGAAAGACGCGGTTATCCTTTTTGTTCTGACGGAATAAATATTTGCCGGATTTGCCCATCTTACGGTAAGACTTTACGTTCTGATATTTCGTAAGAATGTGTAAAAACTGCTTTTTTTCTTCTGGTACATTATAAATCCGCTCAAAGGCTTTTGCCTGTCTGGAGATGTGTCCGCCATTTGTACGGCTTTGCTTCAGACGACGGAAGAATTTGGAACAGCCGGAAGGGGCTGCTGCGCCGAGTGCATTTCCTGCATGCTGGCGGTATTTGTAATGGGCGGCACTGTCGTAGTAGACTTCCCCGAAGCAGGATGCAACAAGATAAAGCCACCAGTCGTGCATGTAGATATCCTGTGGCATGCTGATCCGGATATAGGACATAAGAGCCTGATTAAATACAATGCTGGCGCCGCGGGCGATGTTCTCAATCAAAGCATTCCGGAAGTCCGGGATTAACTCTTTTCCTGCGGTCTGCATGGACTCCGGAAGCAGATTCAGGGAATCGTCGGTATTCCAGGCATCACAGCAGTAAAGCAGCGGTGTGGCAAATGCACGGATCTGGGAATCGTTCTTCTTTTTCTTCGGTGATTTCGATTTGCGCATCTGTTCGAGCTTCTGGCAGGCGATGGAAAGCTTGTCCTCGTCCCACACATCATCCTGATCGGAGAGGGCGTAGAAGTCCACATCCGGATCAGATAATTCAAACAGACGGAAAAAAGAAGCGACAACACCACAGTTTTCGCCACATAAGTATTGGATATTTTCGTGGAGAGCCGCATAGGCGCGCAGGATATCCACGGTGCCGTCCGAAGAACCGTCGTCACGGACGAACAGCTTCACGGCAACATTTTTCTGATTCAAGATACTGTCTAATTGTTCTTTCAAGTAAGCTTCGCCGTTGTAAGTGGATAGCAGAACCTGAACTGTATACATAATAGTCTCCTTTATAAAAACGATATTTCAAATAATATAATCTGGTCAGGCAGTTGGTTTACACTGATAAATCTGTGTAGATTTTTGTCATCAGCTTATGAACAAGTGAGATGTCAAAATATTTTCGGCAATTGGACTGGTTTTCCTGACCAAGTGTCTGTGCCAGTGTCGGATCATCCAGAATCTTGTTGATCTTTTGTGCATATGCATTGGCATCTTTCACAGGCAGTAAATAATGCTTGCTGAGCGTGTGTGGTTCTGCAGCAAGCAGATCCCGATCTCCGCGGATATCGGATGCAATGATTGGAAGTCCGGCTGCCATTGCCTGCATAACAGCGACAGAAAGCCCTTCCTGAAAACTTGTAAACAAGAAGAGGTCCGCACAACGGTAAAGATCCAATACATCCGTGTGGTATCCGGCAAAAAAGACGCGGTCACCAATCTGTAAATCCTGTGCAAGCTGTGCGAGTGATTCGGCGAGAGCACCTTTGCCACAGATGGCAAGGATTGCATCATCACGGTTGGACTGTGCAAATGCGCGTATTGCAGTTTCTACATTCTTTCGTGGAATCAGTTCCGCAACGGTCAGTATAATCTTCTTGTCGGATGGCAGACCAAATCGCTGGCATACATCTGTTTTATCGACATGGATGGAGGCGATCGCATCCGTATCTACGCCAACTCCCGGAACATAGTGAACATTTGGATGGTGAAACCGTTGTTTGGCAGCCAGATAATCTTCCTGGTTCAATGTAATCAGACAATCCGTGATGTGTGACAGCCATTTTTCTACATTATAATAAAGCAGGTAATTCTTGATACCAGCACCACGGAAAAAATGAAATCCGTGGACAAAATAGATGACCTTTGTTCCATCCTTGCGGAATTTCTTTGCGGCAAGTCTGCCGACTACACCGCCAAATGGTGTCTGTGTATGCACGATCTGGCAAGGATGGCTGCGCAAGTAACGCTTTAAAATACGAATTGATTTGAAGGTGTTACCGAACTCCGTCACTTTTCTCGGTATCGGTAAATCAATGATCTCGATATCCTGTGCGGCTAATTCGCTGGCAAAACTACGAATCCGTTCTGCCGTGCTGGAATTTCCTTCCTGAAAATTTGCGGCAACCGAGATTGCATAGCCCATATCCTGTAAGATGCGGATGTTATCTTTATTAAAATGATCAATCATCGACGCGGAATTCGCAATCAATAAAGCGTGTTTTTCCATATAATAATGTCCTGTTTGTATTTTTATAATCTCACTGTACCTGTATGGGAAAACGTGTGATACAGATTCCCATAACCAATATAAATTATACTACAAAATGGAATTCAATACAATTCAATACATTTCAATATAATGCACGACATCTGAATAATGTACAATGCGATGGGTTCTATAAAAGAAGCTGCACTTGAATTATCAGGTGCAGCTTCTTTTTGGATTATTTTGATTCTATCGAAAGATATTGCGGCAGAATCCAATTATCGGAATAAGAGGCATTGATTGCATTGGCGGTATCTTCATCCAGTTCTTTGCGTGTATCAGAGTCTGCATCGCATTGATACCAGTTTGATTCGGTATCGCTGACAGCTTCAGAAATAATGGACTGTTCCTTTTGCAGGCTGCCATTTTGTACAGTATAGTAGTCATATTCAAATTCTGCTGCACTGTTTGCACCCATTGCCGAGATAAAGTACAGGTTATCTTCTTTCGCATACCCAACATTGAGCAGGCAGCGCTCCTGGGCGGAGATAAGTTTCTTTGCTGTGCTTCCGTCGTATGTCCAGATTTCGTAAACCGATTTGCTGGTCGTGTCTTTCGCATCACCGATAATCAATTCATCGTATCCGTCGTTGTCCATATCGATCAGTGCGGCACCGATATCATCAAAGGACAAGGCATCTGCATTTGTGACTAAAGGGCTGATATCTTCATCCACGCATTTTCCGTAGTCCCATTTTTCGGTGATCGCGGTTCTGTATTTATCCAGTATATCTTTGTATACATCATTGAAATAATAGGCAGAGTCGTCAGTCTGTGGCTGATTGCTGTTGCCGGACTGTTCGGTAGTCACTGTTTCTTCAGCACTGCTCTCTGTTGTCTGTTCTGAGGTAGTTCCTTCGGTAGTATTTTCCGTTGTGCTATCGGTGGAAGCTTCAGTTGCCTGGGTAGTAGTTGCTTCTGGTGCCTTGGCTGTGCCACATCCGGAAAGCGCGCATGCGCTGAGTGCCACAGCCAGAGTCATAACTGAAAATTTTTTATTCATAAGGAATCCTTCTTTCTTGGAATTATATTGTTATGGCAAAAATAACACAAAGAGGATGAGAACACAATAGCCTATATAAATCTTAATATAATTTTAAAATATATGCAATTTTTATAAACGAATAATCTGCTTTTTCAGAAGCACAGAATCGACATCCTATGATATTTGTGATACACTTTGGCTATTGAAATGTATGACAGATGTTGGAGGATAGAAGGATGTTTAACCGAACGTCATTACATATCGCTATGCTTGTGTGGGGCTGTATCTTCTCTTTGATCGCTGCACTCTGCATGTTTATGAGCAAAAATTTCGACCGGGAGAAACGCAGATGGATGATTATGATGGAATTATCCTGCGCGGTACTGTTATTGTGTGATGCACTCGCGTGGGGATACCGCGGTGTTCAGGGGGCAAATGCATTTCTGGTGTTATATTTCAGTAATTTTTGTGTGTTTGCATTCAGTGATATTCTGCTTGCAATGTATCATGGCTATCTGTGTAACTGCTTGTTCCGGGAAGATAAGAAGCTGGGGATTAAGAAACCGGTTGTTCGTATGTGGGCTGGTTGTGTGATCACCGGAATGGCAGTTTTGCTTGTGATTATATCGCAGTTTACGCATTGGTATTATTACTTTGATGATCATAATTACTATCATCGAAACAGTGGATATTTTCTATCGCTGGCTTTGCCGGTGGTGGTGATGCTGATTGATTTTTCCATGCTGGTGCAGTACCGGAAGAAAGTTGGACGGATGCTTTTCCTGTCGCTGGTATCGTATATCATTCTCCCGTTCCTTGGAACAATCGCGCTTGCATTTTATTATGGAATCTCGCTTACAAATATCGCAATCAGTATATCCATGATTCTGATGTTTGTCACTGCGATGGTGGAGCAGAACGAGAATCTGGCACGGAAGGAAAAAGAAGCGGCGGATATGCGGATAGCGGTGATGATGTCACAGATCGCACCACATTTCATATACAATACACTCAATTCCATCGCGGGTTTGTGTGAGACAGACCCGGCGGAAGCGAAGGAGACGACGATTGATTTCTCGGAATATCTGCGTGGAAACTTAAATGCGTTGAGCGAGAAGAAACCGATTCCTTTTGACCGGGAGCTTGCGCATGTAAAGTATTATCTGGCAATCGAGAAAAAACGGTTTGGAGACCGTGTGAAGGTGTGTTATGATATCCGGGAGGAAGCGTTTGTACTTCCGGCACTTACATTGCAGCCGGTTGTGGAAAATGCGGTCAAGCATGGTTTGTGCAAGAAAAAAGGCGGAGGAACCGTGACAATCCGGACGGAAAAATCAGGCGATCAGATACGCCTGACGATAGAGGATGACGGAGCGGGTTTTGATCCGAAGGAAAAGACAACCGATGATAAAATACATGTCGGACTGGAAAATGTGCGAAGAAGACTGCGGGATATGTGTGATGGATCGCTGCAGATACAGAGTGAAAAAGGAGTAGGAACGAGAGTACAGATATGCGTGCCGTTCCGGGAAGGAGAAGACGGATGAGAATATTAGCAGCAGATGATGAAGCATTGGGATATAAGCAGCTGGTATCTGCCATACAGGCGGCGGCACCGGAAGCGGAGTTAAAGGCATTTCAGGAGCCGGATGAGCTGCTCATCTATGCAAAGGAGCATCCGTGCGATGTCGCTTTTTTAGATATTGAGATGGGAACATTATCCGGCGTTGAGGTGGCGAAGCAATTGAAACGCTGGTATCCGAAGGTGAATATCGTGTTTGTGACAGGGTATAATCAATACATGGAGGATGCTATCCGGCTTCGGTCCAGTGGGTATGTCGGAAAGCCGGTAACGAAAGAGAAGATACAGGAAGAACTGGAAAATCTGCGGAATCCGGTGGAAGAAGTGAAGCGGGATGTATTAGTTGCGAAATGCTTCGGGAATTTCGATGTGTTCGTGAATGGAAAGAGCCTGAGCTTCGAGCGGAGCAAGACGCGGGAGATGCTTGCTTATCTGATTGACCGGCGGGGCAGTGCCGTGACATCCGGAGAACTCCGGGCAATACTCTGGGAGGATGCAGAGACCGACGAGAAGACAGGAGTATACCTGCAGAAGCTGAAGCGGGATCTGATCAATACCTTAAAATCGGTTGGGAAGGAATCGGTGTTCGTGACCGGCTGGAACAAATATGCGATTGATCCGGCACAGATTTCCTGTGATTATTATGATTACTTAGATGGCAAGCCAGAGGGCATACGAGCGTACAACGGGGAATATATGACGCAGTACGACTGGCGTGGAATTGAAGATATCAAGTAGATGTGGAAATAGAAGAATAGAGACACGATAGAACGTATCGTTGTTTCTATTTTTTTTATGGATGTCATTTTTTACATATCTATTACGTTTGTCATATTTTTGTCATATTTGAGTTGCTATACTATAGCTATATTTTACTGACAAGGGGATGATTGCGCTTGAAGATAATTATATATGACGATGACAGGAAGATGCGGCGGCGCATGGCGCGTGTCATCCGCGGGATAAATAAGGGTGCGGAAATCCATGTGTTTAAAGAGACACAGGATGCACTTGATTATGTGGCAGAACACCAGCCGGAGGTTGCATTTATCAGCACAGAGAATGAAGACGGCAGAGGGTATTTCCTGATTAAGCGGATGAAATACTTAAGCCCACGGACGAATGTGATTGCGGTCGCGAGTGAGTACCGGTATCTGAAGGAACTGACCGAGCTGCGTGTGAGCGGCTACGTAACGGAAGGCATCACGAAGGAAACGGTGAGTGAAGAGATGGAAAACCTAAGGTATGCGGTGTGAGATGAGATAGGTAACGAGTGAAGACTCGGGATAAAAGCGTGATTCGATACACGTAGTAATTTACGAAAAGGAGAATTGTATGAAAGGAAAAAGAAACATGAGAAAATTAGCGAAGCGTATAATGAGTGTTGTACTAGGCGCAGCCATGCTGGTTAGTCTGCTTCCGGCAGCGAATATGAATGTATGTGCTGCTTCTGAGTCTGTGTTTAACAATGAAGCTGCAGATAAGCTGGTGGCATCCATATTAGGCGATGGAATTACTGCAACGAATGTGCAATGCACTGGAAGTGTGCGTGGTTTCAGTGGTGGAATGAGCGAGATTGGAATTGAATCGGGTATTGCGTTAGATACGTCGAATAATGGAGTGACCAATATTGATCCGGATTTGCTGGAGTTAATTAAAAGTAATGGAAATAGCTATGGGGATGGACATGTGTCAACCATTCAATTTGATCTGATAGCAACGGGGTCACTGCTTAATTTTAATTATGCATTTGCTTCGTGTGAATTTGATCAACCGGCTGCATATAATGATATTTTTGGATTGTTCGTAAGTGTAAATGATAGTAAATTTGAAAATATTGCCATATTAGATGACGGAAAATCGGTGACCATTCAAAATTTGAAAGAAGGCAATTATTATACATCATGGTCTGGTCAAAAACTTAGTTTTATCAGTAGTAATTCGCATGGAAGTGGAGTTTCCAATATATTTACCGCACAAAAAAAGGTAAATAAGGGAGATAAAGTTACTGTAAAATTTGCTATCTCAGATGTTGGAGATGATGCGCTTGATTCATATGTGTTTATTCAGGCAGGTTCCCTGAGCTTTGATGCTCCGGGAGCAAAGCCAAACTACACAAATGAAACATTGGGGGAACTGACTCCGAATGCGACATATGTTGTGTCAAGTGCGGGTGAAACCTATACATTTGTTGCTGATGAAAATGGTCAGATTCCGTTAAGTGGAACGGACCAGAATGGAAAAAATTATGACTTTATTGGTAAACAGATTTCTATTTATCAAAAGGGCGAGGGCGATACAGGAGATTCAGAAGCGAAGGATGTTGAAATTGCAGCCAGACCGAATCCGAGTGAACCGGAGGTGCCAACCGATACACCTGCAGATATTGATAAAGAAAATGTTACAACAACGAACAACAGTATAACAATAAATGCCGTTCCGGGGCAGGAATATCGGATTGGAGAAGATGGTGAATGGATCTCTGCGGATGATGCAGGAAAAGTTGTTTTTAATGGTCTGGAAGGATTGAAAGATTATACGATTTATACGCGTGTAAAAGCGACGGATGGTGCACCTGCTTCTCTGGTATCTGAGGGTGTTAAGGTGACAACGAAGGGAATGTTTGACGAACAGTCTATTACGAAGACGGAGAATAATGGCGTATATGATGGAACAGAACATGTACTTAAAGTGGAAACAAGCATCGAAGGAGCTACAATTACTTATTCAGATACACTGAACGGAACATATAGGGAAACACCATATTCATTTAAAAATAGTGGTACACATACAGTGTATTACTGTATTTCCAAAGATGGTTATTATAAAAAATATGGAACATTAACGATAGAAATCCAGCATGATAAGCATATTTTAGAATACTCAGCGGAGGATAACCGTTTAGTTGCAAAATGTACGGATGAAAATTGTGAGTATCATGAGAAGGGCGTTTCATTGACATTATCTGCTGATTCTAAGGTATATTCCGGCGATGATGTAAAGGCTTCCTACGGAGTTGGAGAAGCAGAGGAGTGGAAGAATGTTACCGGAACAGAAGCACCAACTATCCAATATGAATACAAAGCAACAGCAAACGGTACCTATGCAAGTACAACAGAGACTAAGAATGCTGGCTTTTATAAGGCAACAGCAACCTGCGGCAATCAAACAGCAAGTATAGAGTTTGAAATAACAAAGAAAGAAATTACAGATAATGATGTAGTATTGGATAAGGATTCATTTGTGGTTGCTACGGATGGAACAACCGTGCAGGCACCAGCAGTCACCGTAACGAGTGATGGAAGAACGCTTGTTTCAGATATGGATTATACCTTAAGTGGTGATACTTCAAAGGTATTTGCCGGGAATTATATGATAACGGTGTCAGGAACAGGAAATTATACCGGAATCGTGAAGAAAACGTGGAAGATTGAGAAGAACCCACAGACACTTGCAAATATGAATCCGACGATTTCCGATGCCAATATTCTTGCTACACAGGTGATTGTAGATGAATCTGTTGGCGGGGCTGGAGATGTTACATATGCAATCAGCGAGACAAATGAAGCTCCGACAGATGGATGGCAGTCATCGAATGTATTTTCCGGTCTTAAGCCGGAAACAACGTATTATGTGTTTGTCAGATGTGCGGGGGATGCAATCTATGATCCGGCAACAAGCAAAGGAACTGCGTTTACTACAAAGGCAATTGCAAATGTTGATGTAAAGGGAATTACAGAAGTGGAAGGCATTGCTGATCCGGGTATAACATATGATGGTGAGCCTGTGACAGTCGCAGAAATAATCAAAGGAACGCCCTCTGTGACAGAGACACCATTTGATGTAACGTATACATATATCGATGCAGAAAGTGGAAAGGAACTCTCATCCGCTCCGGCAGATGCAGGCTCCTATAAGCTGATTGTTACTGTGAAATCAGCCAATACGACAGCGACGAAGGAGATTGCATTTAAGATTAAGGATGCAGAGCAGAGTACCGTTGAGGCAGAAACGATTGCCGTCGAGCCAACCACGATTTACGGTAAGAGCGATGGAAAGATCACAGGACTTTCACCAGAATATGAATATAGTACAGATGGTGGAAATACATATACTACGTGTGAAGGAAACGAGCTTTCCGGTGTTAGTGGTACGGTTAAGATACGAAGAAAAGCAAAGCCAAATTATGCCGCATCCGAGCCAATTGATGTAGTGATTCCGGAAGGTAAGAAGATTAAGCTTCAGGTACCGGATATTAAAAATTGTACGATTACAGCCAGCCCAAGCGAGGTTGCATACAATGAAAGTGCGACGATTACGATCAAGCCGGATTCAGGTTATAAACTGACAGAGCCACTGACAGCGGTTATAGGTGGAGTGGAAAGAACCTTCGTGAAGGATTCAGATGGAAACTATACATGCACGATTTCCGAAATTAAGGGAATGGATGCTCTCAAGGTTACAGGAACAACAGGTGTTGTAGAGAAATCATATGAGGATGTAACACCGGCAACCGGTTCAGTCAACGACATCACAGGCAGCAAAGACGCGGTGGCAGAGACAAATACCTTTGCCGCAGAGATAAAGAACCCTTCAGAGTTAGAAAAACTGTTGGATGTAACGGCACAGGAGAAAGCACAGGGCGTGAATATCTGGCTGAAGGTTGTCGATGCTTCGTCTACGGCTCCGAAAGCAGACAAAGATGTGATTGATAACGCGAAGAATGACTTCGTAGTGGGAATGCTTCTTGATATTTCTTTGTATAAGAAAGTTGGAAATCAGGAGGCAATCAGGATTTCCAATACAAACGGAATGACAAAAATAAGTGTTCGCATACCGGAGAATCTTAGAAAAAAAGGAAGAATGTATGAGATTATCCGTGTGCATAATGGGGTGCCGACCGTGATTCTACCGGCATACGATGTAGAAACATACACACTTACATTTGAGACAGACCAGTTCAGTACTTATGCAATCACATACAAGGACGTTGATAATTCGAAAGTAGAGGAAACGCCAGGTGCTTCGGATACAACGGAGACAAATAAAACAACGGAAACAAACAAGACACCGGAAACAACGGAGTCGCAGGTAACAAATAAGACACCAAATACGCAGGTGACAAATAAACCAAATGCACCGGCAACAGGAGATCCCTTTGATCCATTCATGTGGTTTACGATTATGGGTGTTGCGCTTCTGGCAATCCTTGGAATCATGAACAAAAAATACAAGGATGACTTAAGAGAAGAAAAGCATCAGATATAACGTGACAGCAGACATGGCGTTTGCACAGATATAACATATGGTAGCAGAAAACTCCCATCCACAATGGGTATGGACTTTGTAGGTTACAAAATCATACCGGTTGTTCGGATGGGAGTTTTGTATTATAATGCGGGTATGGAATTACAGAAATTATATAGCAAGGTGCGGCAGGCGGTGGACGCTTACAATATGATCGAGGATGGAGATAAGATTGCAATTGGCATCTCTGGAGGAAAGGACAGTCTGACACTTCTGTATGCACTGGCTGGAATGCGAAAATTTTATCCAAAAAAATACGACGTTGTGGCGATCACGGTTGATACGGGCGTAGTGGAATATATGCAAACTCATATGATTGCAGAGGATGATTCGACGTCACAGGGGATGGATTTCTCTAAGGTGAAAGAATTGTGTGATTCGTTAAATGTTCCATATGAGATCATCCCGACACAGATATTTCCGATTCTGATGGAACGGCAGGAGAAGCGGATGTGTCCGCTCTGTGCAAAGATGCGGAAAGGCGCATTCAATGAAGCAGCATTGCGGCTTGGATGCAACAAGATTGCATACGCGCATCACAAGGACGATGTTGTGGAAACATTTCTGATGTCACAGGTGTTAGAAGGACGGGTGCATACATTTTCTCCGGTGACACATCTGGATGGTACGGAGCTTGATCTGATTCGCCCGCTTGTGTATGTGACAGAGGCAGAGGTACGTGGATTTATGCGGCGGTATCAGCTTCCTGTGGTAAAGAATCTGTGCCCCGTGGATGGCGCGACAAAACGGGAGGCTGCGAAGCAGATGCTGGCACGGATGGAAGAAGAATTTCCAAAGGCGAAGAGCCGGATGTTTGCGGCAATCCAGCGCGATCATATTGATGGCTGGTAAAAAAATGCCTGGTTCTATGGAAATTTGAATTGATTTTTCTTGGCATTTGTGCTATCATGTCAAATGTTGGATTGATTTCCAATTTTATCGGTGCGTGGCTCAGCTTGGTAGAGCGCTGCGTTCGGGACGCAGAGGTCGTGGGTTCGAATCCCGTCGCACCGATTTTTTTGTACTCATTTTTAGGGAAAAAGGAGGAATCGGCATGAAATTATTACTTGCAGAAGATGAAGTGGATATGTCCGAGGCGCTGGTCGATATTCTCACTTATCACAAGTATACGGTGGATGCTGTATTTGATGGGGAAGAAGCACTCGATTATGCAACGATCGGCGAATACGATGGCATCATCCTGGATATTATGATGCCGAAGATGAGTGGATTAGAGGTGCTGCAGAAGCTGCGGAGCCGCGGTGACCGGACACCGGTGCTGCTGCTTACAGCAAAGGCAGAGGTCGAAGACCGGATAGCTGGATTAGATATGGGAGCAGACGATTATCTCCCGAAACCATTTGCAATGGGCGAGCTGCTTGCACGCATCCGGGCAATGCTCCGGCGCAAGGAAGAATTTACCCCGGAGATTGTGAAATGCGGCGATCTGTCGCTCAATATGCACACCTATGAATTAAGTGGAAATGGACAGTCGTTTGTATTGCCGAAGCTGGAATATCAGCTGATGGAAGTTTTTATGCTCAATCAGGGCATTTATATGTCGACGGAAAGCCTGTTAGAGAAAGTATGGGGCTTTGACACGGATGCCGAGGTTGGTGTTGTCTGGGTGTATATTTCGTATCTGCGGAAACGGCTGCAGGTGTTAAATGTACATGTGGAGATTCAGGCAAAACGCGGAATCGGATACCGGCTTGTAGAGGTGGGGTAAATTGGTTAAGACGTTACAGAAGAAGTTCATAATCACAGCGATGATCGCAATCACCGTGCTGCTCGTTGTAACGCTTGGAGCGGTCAACGGATTCAATATCAGCCGGCTTCGAAACGAGATGAATAACACGCTTACCATGCTGGCCGAAAATGATGGAATGCGGCCGGGGGATAACGCAGGCAATCCGCAGCCTGCAACCGTAACAGATGGGATGCAGGAGCCACCAGTGGTAAATGGGACAGATCAGAACCAGATGGAAGTGCCAGATACGGGTTCGACTGACAATCAGCCACAACCGCCAGAAGCGAAGGATGACAAACGTCCGAATCTTTTCAATCCGGAGATCAGCGAGGACATGGCGATGGCAGCACGATATTTCCTTGTGCGGTTTGACATGGATGGGAAGATCGTCTATACGGATGTAAACAACATTTCCTCCGTGGATGAGGAGACCGCCAATGCATATGCAACAGAGGTCTATGCATCTGGAAAGAACTCTGGCAAGAAGGAAGAATTTTGTTACAGAGTGCAGGCATCGAAGGATGGACGAGGCACGAATATTGTATTTCTGAATGTGGACAGTGACCGGCAATCTATGCTGGCGGTGCTGCTTATATCCAGCCTGATATTTGTCGTTGGCTGGGGTTTGATGTTACTTTTGGTGATTGCGCTTTCCAAGCGTGCGATCCGGCCGATCGCAGAGAATCTGGAGAAGCAGAAGCAGTTCGTCACAGATGCCGGACATGAGATCAAGACGCCGCTTGCGATTATTCTCGCGAATACAGAGGCGATGGAACTGCATAACGGCGAGAGCAAATGGAGCAGGAACATCCGCAAGCAGACCGAACGCCTGTCGGGGCTGATGAAGAATCTGCTTACGCTGGCACGGATGGAAGAAGGCACGGCACCGGTTGTAATGACCGATCTGGATATGAGCAGGCTCACAAAAGAAGTGACAGATTCGTTCGTGGAATCCGCAAAGCTGAGACAGATCGAGCTGCACACGAAGATTGCTTCGGATATCAAACTGCATGCAAACCGCGAGGAGATGACACAGCTTCTCACGATTCTGCTTGATAATGCGATTAAATATTCTGTTGAGCAGGCGGACATTGTGCTTACGCTTGCCAGACGTGGCAGGGAAGTAACGCTTAGCTGTGAAAATACATGCGAGAAGCTGCCGGATGTGGAAGCAGACCGGCTCTTCGATCGCTTCTATCGCTCGGATGCGGCACGTACGCAGAAGAGCGGCGGTTACGGCATCGGACTCTCCGTTGCCCGTGCGATTGTACAAAACCACAAAGGAAAGATTTCCGCTGAGTACAAGGACGGCAACCGCATTATATTCCGGATAGAATTTTAAACATATATTGCTGACCGGCGATTTCCGAAATGTCAATTGACTGTTAAGGAAATTATGAGAGCGGTACATTGTCATATGATATAATGAGCAATGCGACGGATGTGCTTGCACAAGCCGGCATATTGCGAAAACACACATGGAGCCGTCAGGCAACATGATATACTGAACGTAGCAATGGCTGTGCCTGCATGAACCATATAGTGCTATATAAAACGGAGGGGCGTTCAGTATGAAAACAAAAAGGATAATTTCGGCTGTGATTGCAAGTGCTATGATGCTTTTTCTTGCTGCGTGTGATCATCGGCCTATCGATTTAAGCAAGCTGGATGATATGACAACGACTGCACAAACCCAGATGGGAGCGGAGCCTGCCGAAACTGAAACAGAGGATGTTTCCCAGCCGGGCAGAGAAGATTTCAGAATTACGGAAACGGCGGCAAAAAGTGTACAGACGGAACAGTATGAAACGGCTGATTTCAGCATTACGATTCCGAAAGGGTGGACAGTAACGACCGGTGGAACAAATATCTACCACAGTATTCGGATCACTGACCCGGATGAACCGTTAAATCAGATGTTTGTTCTGCTCAAAGCAGATATTCTGCTGCATAGTCAGGCCGGTAAGGAGGCATGGCAGCAAAATTATGAAATGGGAAATGCGCAGGCTGCGATTCTGGCAAAAGCACCTGTGCTTGAGAATCCATCTACGGAGGGATTTTATAAAATATTTCCACAGTATACTTCCTTTGCATCAGATGTGGAAGCTTCCTATGCGGGGTATGTTTTTCCGCAGTTTAACGATTTTGTGGTTACGGATCGGTTTGATTCCACAAGCAGCCTGAAATCAGTTTCATTGGGAGATGAGCTGCTGCGGGCAACATTTACAGACAATGGAAGAGAGGGCGAAGGAATGTTTGCCGCATCGGTTGTTGATTTCGGAAGTTTTGATGTCGCAAATGGAAATGTTTCGGATTACCAGCTGCAAACGGCAGATGGTGGCTACTATATGGCATATAATATTGTGGCAGTCACTGCAGCGAAGGATACATTTATTGAATGGGAAAGTGTGCTGACAGAATGTATGAAGACGCTGCAATATTCCGACAGTTTCATAAATGCAACCAACCAGGCAAGCAACGAAAAAGTTGCTTTGGCAATGCAGATCAGCCAGAATTTTAACCAGACGATGGATGCTATGATGGCTTCGTGGGAAAGCCGAAACAGAAGTCAGGACATTATGAGCCAGAAGCAGAGTGATGCGATACTTGGCTATGAGCGTGTGTACGATACAGAAACCGGAGAGATTTATAAGGCTGACAATGGATTTACGGACGTATATGACGGGGAGCGGTATCAGCCGGTGACAGATGATAATATGTATGCACAGCCGATAAGCGGTTATATAGAAGAGGTGGATTAACCGCAGAATGGTTTTACGGTTTACAGACGATGGAATATCTTTGATATAGTTATAATATGATTACATGATGAAAAGAGTTACAGGATTCTATTTTCCTGTAGCTCTTTTTTGTTATGGCGGTGAAGAAGATTTAGAATTTGGAATTTCTAAGGTAAATTTAAGGTAGTCCCCGTATACTCAATATCAGAGCAGGAAATCTTGCAACGATACGAGACAAGACCGGGAGGTGAGACTATGAATTACAGACACGAACTAAAACATGAGATAACCTATGGCGATATGCTTTGCCTGCGCGGACGCCTGAACGCTGTCGCCCATGCAGATGCACATGGCAATCATGGAAAATACCACATTCGCAGCCTGTACTTTGATAATCTGTACGATAAAGCGTTTATGGAGAAAATCAATGGCGTGAATTGCAGGGAGAAATACCGCCTGCGCTATTACGATGGCGATACATCCGTGATCCGTCTGGAGAAGAAATCGAAGATCAACGGTTTGTCCTGCAAACAGAGTGCGCAGGTGACAGCAGAGCAGGTGACGCAGATTCTGCGCGGCGATGTCGCGTGGCTGCAGGAGTCGGAAGAACCACTGTTGCGGGAATTTTACACGAAGCTTGTGAATCAGGGACTGCGGCCGAAGACAATCGTTGATTATACGAGGGAAGCATATACCTATGCACCCGGAAATGTGCGGGTGACGATGGACTATGATATACGAACCGGCATGTATGGATTGGATTTCCTGAATGCGGAATGTGTCACACTTCCGATCATCGAGAATCACCGGATTCTGGAAGTGAAATGGGACGCATACCTGCCGGATTGTATCCGTAGTGCAGTCCAGCTTGGAAATCAGGGCACACAGAGCTTCTCGAAATACGCGGCGTGCCGGGCGTATGAATATGCCGGTTAGAAACAACAGATAAAATGAGAATGACAGGAAAAAGGAGGAACCCTATGGGATTTGGAGATGTTTTTAAGTCAAGTTTTTTGGAGAATATAGCGAGCGTAAGTATTCTGGATATGGTGATCGCGCTGGTGCTTGCATTTGGAATCGGTATGTTTATTTTCTTTGTCTATAAGAAGACGTACTCCGGCGTGATGTATGCGCCGGGATTCGGCGTGACGCTGGTTGCACTCACGATGATCACAACCGTCGTGATCTTAGCGGTAACCTCGAACGTGGTGTTGTCACTTGGTATGGTTGGTGCGCTTTCTATCGTGCGTTTCCGTGCGGCAATCAAAGATCCGCTTGATATCGCATTTTTGTTCTGGTCGATTGCAGTCGGCATCGTGCTTGCCGCAGGTATGCTTCCACTTGCACTGATCGGAAGTATTTTCATTGGTGTGATGCTTCTCATATTTGTCAACCGGAAATCACATGTACATCCATACATTCTGATCGTACAGTGTGACGGACACGACAGCGAGGTGAAGGTGCGCGAGTTCATGGAGAAGCAGGCGAAAAAATGCGTAGTCAAAAGCAAGGTCGCACAGCCGGGACATGTGGAGCTGAATCTGGAGGTACGCATGAAGGATGACAATGCGGATTTCGTAAATATTTTGTCCGAGATGGATGGTGTGAGCAGTGCATCGCTCGTCAGCTTTAACGGAGAGTATTTGTAGGCAGCGCATGGAAGAAAGAACGTTAAGGAGGTGGTGCGATGTCGACCGGAAAACATATAGACAAGATTTGCTGCATCATTTTGATATTTACGATTCTGATCACGGTCGTATTCTGCAATGCGGAGAGTCTGGGTGTGAATAAGCTTCCGATCACGATGGGATATGAGCAGAAGCTGTTTGATACAACGAAGGTGCATACGATCGATATTGTGATGGATGATTGGGATTCCTTTATCGACGGCTGTGAGGACGAGGAATATGTATCCTGTGCAGTTGTGATTGACAACGAAGCTTATAAAAATGTTGCAATCCGTGCAAAGGGAAATACATCCCTAAGCTCGGTTGCCGCGTATGGCAATGACCGGTACAGCTTCAAGATTGAGTTCGACCATTACGACAGCGGCAAAAGTTATCATGGACTGGACAAATTATCACTCAACAATATCATTCAGGATAATACATATATGAAGGATTACCTGTGCTACCAGATGATGGGATATATGGGTGTGGATGCGCCGCTTTGCAGCTATGTCTGGATTACAGTCAATGGCGAAGCGTGGGGACTGTATCTCGCAGTAGAAGGTGTGGAGGACAGCTTCCTGGAGCGAAACTATGGCACTTCATATGGTGAGCTGTATAAGCCGGATAGCCAGTCGATGGGCGGTGGCCGTGGAAACGGTGCGGATATCTCGGAGACGGAATTGGCAGAACAATTCTTCGGCGAGGATATAGCCAGTGACAGTGATGCGACCGCAGATGGACAGGGAATGCAGCTGCCGGATGAAAATTCCACGGGTGGACAGGGAATGCAACCCCCGGATGGAGCTTCTTCGGATGGACAGGAAATGCAGCCACCAGATGGAGATTCTTCGGATGGACAGGAAATGCAGCTTCCGGATGGAGATTCTTCAGATGGACAGAAGATGGAACCACCGACAGGTACGGAGTCAGACGGTCAGAAAATGCAGAGACCAGATGGTGATATGGGCGATAAGCAAGGCGGACCAGGTGGTGGCATGGGAAGCGACGATGTGTCACTCATCTATTCGGATGATGAATATAGCAGCTACAGCAACATCTTCGATAACGCCAAGACAGATATTACGGACGAGGATAAAGACCGCCTGATCGCTTCACTGAAGTCTCTGAACGAGAATTCAGATATCGAGGATGTGGTAAATGTAGACGAGGTGATACGATACTTTGTTGTACACAATTTCGTCTGCAACTTCGACAGCTATACCGGTTCGATGATCCATAATTACTATCTGTATGAGGAAGATGGACAGCTTTCGATGATTCCGTGGGATTACAATCTCGCCTTTGGCGGATTCTCAGCGGGCGGCGGAGGCAGCGATTCGGCAACGCAGATGGTGAACTATCCAATCGATACGCCGGTCTCTGGTGGAACGGTGGATTCCCGTCCGATGCTTGCGTGGATCTTTGCGGATGAGAGCTACACGGAACTGTATCACACATATTTTGATACATTTATCTCCGAGTATTTTGAAAGCGGATATTTCGAGAATCTGATCACAGAGACGGAGAATCTGATTGCTTCTTATGTCGAGCAGGACCCGACGAAATTCTGTACCTACGAAGAGTTTGAGACAGGCGTGGATACGTTGAAATCGTTCTGCCTGCTCCGGGCAGAGAGCATCCGCGGACAGTTGGATGGCACAATTCCATCTACAAGTGATGGGCAGCAGGAAGATGATTCCACACTCGTCGATGCTTCTTCCATTTCCCTTACGGATATGGGAAGCATGGGACATGGCGGCGGTACACCGGGCGATGGCGACCGACCGGATATGCCAGATGGCAATGGAGGAACACCACCAGAACGACCGGGAAAGCAGTAAATTCAACGCTGAAAACGATTTCATAAGATGGTGAATCTTTCGATTTGCCATCTTTTTTTATGCATTTTTTAGAATTTAAATGGTGGAAATTCCCAGAATCATAACACGTGCATGAAAAGGTTTTCACACTCAATGATTTATTTTTGCGTCTGACACGATTATGATAGCGCTAACAAAAACAAAGAGAAAGGATGCAAATGGTATGGGAAAATTATTTACATCAGAATCAGTAACAGAAGGACATCCGGATAAGATTGCGGATCAGATCTCCGATGCAATTTTAGATGCATTACTCGAGCAGGATCCGTATTCCAGAGTGGCAGCAGAAACGACAGTTGCAACGGGTATCGCATTAGTCGTTGGAGAGATCACAACAAAGGCATATGTCGATATTGCGAAAATAGCAAGAGACACAATCCGGGAGATTGGCTATGTGAATAACGTGGATGGATACAATGCAAATTCCATTGCGGTGCTTACGTCCATTGATGAGCAGTCAGCCGATATTGCACTTGGTGTGGATCATGCGTTTGAGTCAAAGCAGGATGGCGCAACCGAAGATTTTGGAACAGGAGCAGGTGATCAGGGAATTATCTTTGGATATGCAACCGATGAGACACCGGAATATCTTCCACCGGCAATTTCGTTTGCGCACAGACTGACAAGACAGCTCACAAAAGTAAGAAAGGACGGCACGCTTCCATATCTCCGACCGGATGGAAAGTCACAGGTAACGGTGGAATTTGGCGAAGACGGACAGACAGTAAAGCGGATTCATACCATCGTAATTTCAACCCAGCATGCAGAGGAGGTAAGTCTGGAGCAGATCCGGAAGGATGTGATCGAATACGTGATTAAGCCGGTAATACCTGCGGAGCTTCTGGATGAAGATACCATTTATTATGTGAATCCAACTGGAAGATTCGTGATTGGCGGACCGCAGGGCGATTCCGGACTGACCGGAAGAAAAATCATTGTGGACACCTATGGTGGAACCGGACGTCATGGCGGCGGTGCTTTCTCCGGGAAAGATCCAACAAAGGTAGATCGTTCTGCCGCTTATGCAGCCAGATGGGTAGCGAAGAATCTTGTTGCTGCAGGAGTGGCAAAGAAAATTGAACTGGAGCTTGCGTATGCGATTGGTGTGGCGAAGCCGGTGTCGATAGCAGTGGAAACATTTGGAACGGGGGTAATCAGTGATGAAAAAATTGTGGAGATTATTGAAAAAGTATTCGATCTTCGACCAGCAGCGATCATTGATGCGCTGGATCTTAGAAGACCAATCTATAAGCAGACCGCAGCGTATGGACATTTTGGGCGCAATGATATCGACTTACCTTGGGAACACCTGGATAAGGTAGCGGAGATAAAGGCATATGAAGAAAAAAATATTTGAGAAAATAGAACAGATTCTTCCGATCATCCTGCTTTTGCTCATCTGGTATCTGGTAACGGAACGGGAAGGCTATAACAGCCTTCTGTTCCCAAAACTGTCGCAGGTGTGGGAGTCCGCATTTCAGAAGATAAAGGATGGAACGCTTCCGCTTGCGATTGGAATCAGTCTGCGACGCGTGTTGCTTGGCTATATCGTTGCAGCACTTGTCGGAATTACACTGGGTATCGTGATTGGCTTGTCGAAGCATATGTATAGAATCACGGATCTGATCATTCAGATCCTGAAGCCGATTCCGCCGATCGCATGGATTCCGCTTACAATCCTGTGGATGGGGATCGGGGAAAATTCCAAGGTCTTTCTGATATTTTTAGGAGGATTTTTCACGATATTGCTGAACACACTCGATGGAATCCGCTATACCGATGCGAAGCTTCTGGAGGTTGCGCGGGTGATGGAGACACCGAAGCCAAAATATATCTTCCGGCTTGTGATACCCGCAGCGTTTCCGTCGATATTTACAGGGCTGCGCGTGGCAATGGGAACCTGTTGGACGTGTGTGGTTGCAGCGGAACTGGTAGCTTCGAGCAGCGGCGTAGGATATATGATTTCCAATGCGAGGAATTTCGGACAGCTGGATGTCGTGATTGTAGGAATGATAGCGATTGGTATCGTAGGAAAGATCATGGACGTTATCTTAAAGCTGGTTGAAAGGAGGGTGCTTAGTTGGAATTATTAGGGAAAAACTATGTGAATGTCGAAGGCTTCAGCAAAAGCTTCGGAGACACATGTATTTTGTCAGATATTCAGTTCCAAGTCTCGAAGGGCGAATTTATATGTATCGTCGGGAGCAGCGGCTGTGGGAAAAGCACCCTTCTTAGGAGTCTGTCCGGGTTAGACACGGATTATGAGGGGCAGATTCTGGTAGATGAAAAAGAAGTGACAAAGCCGACGAAGAATATCGGATATATCTTTCAGGAGAACCGGTTGTTTCCGTGGATGACCGTGGAGGAAAATGTAGGTTTCTCTCTGGACAGCGGCAGCCGGGAAGAGAGACGAAATAAGGTGCGCGAGGCAATCCGGATGGTCGGACTGGAGCCGGCAGCAAAGCAATATCCGAAGACGCTGTCCGGCGGTATGGCGCAGCGCGCCAACATAGCACGGACACTTGTGAATAAGCCAGAGGTTTTACTATTGGACGAACCATTTGGCGCACTCGATGCTTTTACGAAAATCAATCTTCAGGAGAAATTATGTGAGATCCGGAGTGCGGAAGGAACGACGATGATCATGGTGACGCATGATATCGAAGAGGCGGTGTACCTTGCCGACCGGATCATCATTTTAGATAAAAATCCTGGTGTTATAAAGAAAATAGTGAACGTGGATCTGCCGAGACCAAGGGATCGGAACAGCAATTATTTTAATGATCTGCGCAAAGAGATTTATGGATACTTCTTCGAGACGAAGGAAATCGTGGAAGATTACAATATTTAGCAGGAGGAAATGCATATGAGAAAAGTGAGAAAATTATTTGCTTTGATGACGGTGGCGGTTTTGCTGGTGGGTATGATTTCCGGATGTGGCAAGGATAAGAAAGCGGCAGATACGGCGCAGACACAGACGTTGAATCTGGCGATCCAGCCAGCCGTCGGATTTTTGCCATTATATATTATGCGGGATGAGCAATTGCTCGAGAAGGCACTCGCAGATGCTGGCTATGATGTGAAAGTGACCTATACAGAATACGAATCCGGTCCACCGGAAAACGAAGCATTTGCGGCAGGGCTTGTAGATATTGGAATCATGGGAAATGTACCGGCGTTGTCGGGAATTGCATCCGGGCAGGACAGAAAGCTGATCGGGATTGCATATAACGGAGAGGCGACGGAGGCGATCATCGTGCCAAAGGATTCGGACATAAAAACGGTTGCAGATCTGAAGGGAAAGAAGATTGGACTGGTGGTCGGTTCCATCGCGCAGAATCTGGTGTCTGCAGTATTCGAGGACAACAATCTCAAATTCAGTGATGTTGAATTTGTGAACCTGTCTGCTGGTGAACAGCCGCAGGCACTTGCAAATGGACAGGTCGACGCGGTAGCGGTATGGGAGCCTACGATTTCCAAACTGACGGCAGATGGAAGCAATGTGGTACTGGCAGATGGAACCGGCGTATTTCTGGGCGAGAATCCGATTATCGCAAGGGGCGAATATATAGAGAAGAATCCGGAGATCGTCCAGATCTATATGGATACCTATAAGAAAGCGGCAGAGCTGCTGGCAGCGGACACGGAAAAGTATGCGGAACAATACAGCAATTATTTTGGATTGGATACATCCATTATACGTTCTGCTCTGGCAAATGCGAAGCAGCCGATTGCAATTACAGATGCGGATGTGACGGATCTTCAGAAGACGGCAGATTTTCTGAAAAATGAAAATCTGGTGACCAAGGAAATCAAGGTGGAAGACTATGTTGATTTCACATTTAGTGAAGGCTTGAAGTAAGGAGGCAGTCTATGGTAGAAGCAAGAGACAAAGAATGGCGGAAAAAAGAACCTTCTTTAAGGGAAGTGACAGAAAAATATCCGGACATGCCGGCAAGCTGGATCTTAAAAGCAGATATCCAGAGACGCGGACTCTGGTATGCGCCGAATGCAGTTGCGCAGATTGATCCGGCGGTTCACGCAGTTCATCAGGATGGAAAAGATCTGTTCCGTAACAGTGTGGATTTTGTACCGGAAGGATTGATCTGGAATGATGGAAGCTATCTGATTGCGAACTTTGATTTTGACCAGGAGCATCCGGCAAGAGATCCATATACTGTTGATTATGTCGATGGAAAATATGTGATTATAGATGAAGGTGAGATTCTTTCGGATTTCCAGGGATTTTGGGAGAAACCGGATTTCTATAACAAAAAAGCATCCAACGGAGAACCGTTAAGCACTTATGTGCAGGCAAGACCGCAGCGTATAGAAGTCAGTGTAAATAAATACTGCCATTTCTGGGATTGCCCGAAGGAAGGCTGCAAATATTGCCCGCTTTCCCCATCCTTCAAAGCGAGTGGAGCAACGGAAGAACAAAGCGAGCTTCAATATATGCGGGAGGCTTTCGAGGAGGCATTTAAGCAGAAGGGCAGGTTTACGCAGGTTTTGTTGACTGGTGGTTCGATTCTGTCCGGTGAGGAATTGTTTGATGATGAACTAGAGAGCTATATCCGGGTGTTGAAGATGATAGGCGAGTTCTTCCCGGGAAGAAGATTTCCGTCGCAGTTGATCTCGTCTGCATTCAGCGAGCGGCAATTAGAGCGGTTGTATAATGAAACGGGACTGACGATGTACACCACAGATATTGAGGTGTTCGACAAGGAGAAATTCGAATGGATCTGTCCGGGAAAGGCAAATAAGCTTGGGTATGACGAGTGGAAACGCCGGTTGATCGCGGCGGTCGATATATTTGGACAGGGAAATGTAACATCCGGCGCCGTGCTTGGAACCGAGCTTGCAACACCGCATGGATTTATCTCGGAGGATGAAGCGTATAAGCATGTTGTCGAGGAAGCAGAGAGTATCATATCGCATGGCATCGCACTCGCGGCTAATATATGGCGACCGACACCGAAATCAATCTTCCAGAATCAGGTTTCGCCGACGCTTGATTATTTTGTAAGAGTGTATAGGGAGTTTGACCGCTTACAGCGAAAATACATCACGAATCCGTATAACGATGATTTCCGGCGGTGCGGTGCACATGTGGGACTGGATTTGATGCGGACATATGAGGAGGTGCAGCGATGAGTGTATTAAATAAAGAATTGACAGAACGAATCAATGCCCCGACGTCCCTGAAATCACTGGCAACGGTGAGCCGGGAAGGGGTTCCGCATGTGGCATATAAGGGAAGTCTGCATGTGGAGGACGATCTGATCGTATTTTATGATCTGATCCAGAGTTCCCAGACCAATAAGAATCTGGTTCATGCAATCTGGTTTGAAGGAACGGTTGCGGTCAACATTTTGACAGCGGATAAGCGGAGCTTCTTAATCCTTGGAAAACCGGTGAAATCTGTGACAGCCGGGAAAGACTTTGAGAAGGTGTATGTGAAGCTGCAGGAAGAAAAAGGAACCGAAGTGGATCTGTCTGCAATCTGGTATATCAAGCCTTTGCGGGTTCGGGAGGAGACTTATGCGGCAAGACGGGATGAGGAAGAACGTAAATATCCATATATCCGCCATCTGGACAGAGTGTGAGAATGTGCTTGCAGATTTTACTAAAATCGTCCACAACGATACCATGCTAAACAAGTAGGATAAATAGGAATGCACAAAGAGGGGATGTAGGATGTCTGTAATACAAATCGCAAAAATGGCTGGAACTTCACCGGCGACGGTTTCGAGAATACTGAATAATCCGGAGTATCATTGCACAGATCCTGCTGTCCGGGATAGGGTGTGGAAGGCAGCAATGGAGCTTAATTATGTGCCAAACGAAGCTGCCCGCAATCTGAAACGGGGAACGAAACTCTCGCAGGACAAAGTGCGCTATATACAGGTGCTTATGACAAGGACTGAGCAAAGCAACACAGATCCTTTCTTTACAGAGGTGTTACGTGTGGTTGAATCGGAGATCCACAGGAATTCCTGTATATTATCCCATGTCTGGTATATGTCGGTCTTTTCGAACGACAAGCAGTGCCGGTTGAACAATCCGAATCATCTCGTGCAAGACCTGTATCAGGAAACCGAAGGAAAAACGGACGGTCTGATCGTGATTGGACGATGCAACAAAGAGGCTTTGCGTTATCTGAAGCAGCGGTTTAAGAATCTGGTGTCAATCAACCGGAATTCCACGAACCGGGAGATCGATGAAGTAACCTGCGATGGCAGAAAAATAGCGACAACAGCGGTGGAGTATCTGGTTGAAAAGGGGCACAACGATATTGGTTATGTCGGGGAATGTCACGGCGAGTCCCGTTATAAAGGATATGTGGATACCCTGATGCGGCATGAATTAGAACTCAATCCTGCGTATATATTTGAGACAAAACAGACGGAAAAAGCAGGGTTTGAGATCATGGAAAAGATACTAAAATCCGACGATATTCCAACGGCAATCTATTGTGCCAATGATATTACTGCAATCGGTATGCTCAAAGCACTGGAGAAAATCAAGAAGAAATATTTTAATATTTCTATCATTTCCAGTGATGATATTGAACAGGCGCAGTTTACCAAACCGATGCTTACGACGGTTGCCCTGCCTAAGGTGGAGATGGGGAGATTTGCGGTATATCTGCTCATTGACCGGATCAATGGAAATCATGCTTCTGTCACGACGATGGAACTCGAAGGACGGCTGGTTATCCGTGAGAGCTGTGTCGATGTTCAGGATAGCTGGTGGAATTATTCAATTTAAGATTCAAACTTATAATAGAAAAGTTTAGAATGCAAATCAAAGCAACAATTTAAGTGAATCAATCGGAAAAACTGCGAATCAAAAGACCAGTCGTTTCCGGTTGATTTTTTTAAGTTTCTAGTGTATGTTTGACATAATTTGAAGGCAGGAATCTCATAATACAGAAGAAAGAGAGTGAAGCAATGAATATATTTGATGTCGTAGGGCCTGTGATGGTCGGACCGTCGAGTTCCCATACCGCAGGTGCTGTTAAAATAGGATATATCAGCCGGAAACTGCTGGGTGAACAGCCGGTTTCCGCACGGATTTTGTTATATGGAAGTTTTCTGACGACCGGGAAAGGACATGGTACACGGAAAGCACTTGTGGCTGGTTTACTTGGGATGCAGCCGGACGATGCACGGATTCCGCAGGCGTTGGAGCTTGCCAAAGAGCAGGGCATGCAGATCGAATTTGGAGAGGCACAGTTAAAGGAAGCGCACCCGAACACGGCGCAGCTTTTTCTGCAGGGGCAGGATGGCAGAAGTCTGGAGATCATCGGGCAGTCGCTGGGCGGCTCCCGAATCAACATTGCCGAGATCGATGGAATCGAGACGAATTTCTCCGGCGATTATCCGACGCTTGTCGTACACAACCAGGATCAGCCGGGACATGTGGCAGAGGTAACGTCGATGCTTTCGCACAAAGGCGTGAACATTGCGTACATGCAGTTGTACCGTTCCAGCCGTGGCGGAGAGGCGGTTATGGTCGTGGAATGTGATCAGGAAATTCCGAAGGAGGGCATTGACTGGCTGAAGAAGGTCGAGGGTGTGAAGAAGGTCACATATCTTAGTGTAGGAGGTGAGGAGAAATGATAACGTATCATTCGATTCAGGACATATTGGAGCTGTGCGAGAAAGAACAACTGGAGTTCTGGCAGGTGATTGAACGTGCAGATATGGAAGAACGCGCTGTGACAGGGGAGGCTTCCTATGCGAAGATGCAGAGCATGTATGAGGCAATGCGCCATGCGGATGCAACCTACGATGCGAAGCTTACGTCAGCATCCGGACTGGTCGGCGGCGATGGCGAGAAGCTTCGTGCATATAATGAAGCGGGCAGGAATCTCTGCGGTGATTTCTTAGGCCTGGTGATGGAGAAGGCAATCAAGATGGCAGAAGGAAATGCCTGTATGCGCCGGATTGTTGCGGCACCGACCGCTGGTTCATGCGGTGTGATCCCGGCGGTGTTCCTGACGGCAGAGGAGAAGCTTGCGTGTACAGAAGAACAGATGGTGGCTGCGATGTACATTTCCGCAGGGGTAGGTGCTGTGATTGCCGAAAATGCTTCAATTGCCGGGGCGTCTGGCGGTTGTCAGGCGGAGATTGGGTCTGCATCTGCGATGGCAGCGGCAGGATTATGCTTCCTGCAGGGAGGCACAAATGCGATGATCGCAAATGCAGCCGCACTGGCGCTTAAAAATATGCTTGGCCTTGCGTGTGATCCGGTCTGTGGACTGGTGGAAGTGCCGTGTGTAAAACGGAATGTTGCCGGAGCTGTCAACGCGGTAAGTGCGGCACAGCTATCTTTGGCAGGAATCAAGAGCGCGATTCCTGTGGATGAAGTGATTGATGCGATGCGTAGAATCGGAAATGAAATGTCTCCGAACATAAAAGAAACGGGTCAGGGTGGACTTGCAACCACCCCGACCGCGATTCAAATAGGAAAGAGTTTATAATTGTGAAGAAATATTTATTGTTTAAGGCTGTGTGACTGCATAATCCGAAAAGCTTGTGGTCGATTCGGCGTCACTTGTGTCAACAGAGGTACTGTAGCTGTCGACGGTGATCGTATAGCTGCTTGTACCCTGTACATAGACTGTGCCATCGGTTCCGACGATTGTAACGGTCTTGCCGCTTGCATCGGTGATCGTTCCGGCACAGTAGAGATTTGTCAGTGTACTGTCGTCAGTTACTGTCCATGTGCTTCCTTTTTCGATATAGACATTGCAGTAGCCGTCGCCGCCATTTCCGGCATAGGTTTCATCATCGGTAATGGCGCCTGTGAGTGTACTTTCGCCGGTCATATAGAAATCAAGCTGACTGATGGAATCCCAGATCACATCGCCTTCCATGTCCTGATCGATGGCGGTGAATTTGCAATCGGCACCGTTGGAACCGGAAGTACCCCAGCCACGCTGGTTGTTGTTGCCGGTACAGCGGAGGAAGAAGTCGTTGTCGTTCGCATAGGTGATATCTACATCGTTTAAGATAAATGTGGACTCGGTATTGGTTGTGTAGAACATGCCACCATTTTTTGCTGTCAGGCTGCCACCATCCATCTCAAATGTACTGTTACCAACCTCTGAATCACCAGACATGCTCTGGTACAAAATCACATTCCATGTGCAGTCGTTCTGACTGTCGTCTGACATATTTCCGGTCAGATCGGTATCAAACAAACGAAGTGAATTTAATCCCTCGATGCAGACCGCTTCGGAACCATTTGCGGTAAGTGCTGCATCGTTGATGGCGATATCAGCAGTACTGTATACGGCAGGGGAACCAGTTCCGTTTGAGGTATAGGTTCCACCATCGACAACCATCGTTCCGCCGCCACGGTCGCTACGGATAGCGGCAGAAGAGTTACCGTCCGTCTCTACATCGAGATCCCATGCGTAGAGGGTTCCGCCGCCAGCCGCGTGGATACCACCGGCTGTATTTCCGGTCGTCCTGATCGTGGAATCGGAGATGTAGACCGTACCGTCACCGTAGGCAAATGCGCCTGCGGCACCATCGGCGTCCGTTGTGATCGTGCTGTTCGTAATCGTTGTCTGTCCGTCGGTTGTAAGGATTGCTGCGCCGACACCATAGAAGCTGGAATTATCGCCGCCGCTGCTTTCCTCGGAAGATCTTGTGACGGTAATGTTATTCAGCTTTACATTCGCACCGTCATACACATGGATGGCGTTTTCATCGGTGCCTGTGGACTCAAATGTCTCGCCGTCCACATCAGCATCGGTTGTATATTCTGAGACAGCATCGTAGCTTTCCACTCCACCGGAATTTCCGCCGCCCGGCTGTCCCGGAGCACCTCCACCTGCATTTCCATTCGAAATCACAATGGCGGTTACCGTTCCGTCATCATCGAAGGTTACCTGTATCGTGTCACCGACTTGGATATCTGTCAGTGATGCGTCGCTGGAAGTTGCCATGTCGCCACCCGGAGCGTTACCGGAAGGAGCTTCGCCGTCTGGCATTTCCGGAGGCGTGTTGCTGTCAGAATTGTTATCGGAACTGCTGTCACCAGACTGCCCGCCGTTATCGGAAGGAGCTTCGCCATCTGGTTTCTCCGGAGGAGTGTTGCTGTCGGAACTGCTGTCACCGGATTGTCCACCGTTACCGGAAGGAGCTTCGCCGTTCGGCATCTCTGGCGGAGTATTGGAACTGTCATCGCCAGACATCTCTGGCGGCTGTCCCATGCCCTCACGGGTGATCTCCACATCATCATTTACGGTAAAGGAAATATCGTCCGCCTCGCCTTCCGGTGTCATGGAGATCGTATCACCATCAATCTCGGTTACCTCACCGGAGATTGTCTGTCCAGCATAGCTGTTTCCTTCCTTGACTGCCTCTGTCGGTGTTGCCTCGCTGGTTGTTGTCGATTCTGTTTTATTTGCACATCCGCCAAGCAGGGCAGTTGCAAGCATCGTTACTGTTACAAGTGGTAAAATGGATTTTTTCTTCATAAAATCACGTCCTTTCAAATTTGTTATATTTTTTGTTTACAATACGAAGTATAGGGGACGAACCTTAAATCAACCTTAGAAATTTATAAATTTGCAAAGAGTTTGTGAATTAAAGATATATAAGATAAAGCACTCATGAATATGCTATAATTACTATTCAAATGATAGTTCCTATTGAACGGTCTGAAATCTCTTGCTATAAGCGATTAAAGTTCACAATTGCACACTTGGTACTGTTCGTTCAAACGGCTATAATATTATAATAGATATTATAGTTAATCGTGTGTGGCTTATCCCTAAAGATAGCGAAAAACCTGCTGATGCAAGAAGAAAAGTAAACAAAAATTGACCACTTTTTGACTTTTATAAATTACATTCATCTAACAAGGAGGAATTATAATGGCTTATAAAATATTGATTGTAGATGACGAGGAAATGATGACGGAGCTTCTTTCTGACCACTTGCAAGATTGTGGTTATGATACAATAACTGCCAATTGTAGTCAGAAAGCGATTGAACTGTTACAAAAACAGCCCGATTTGATTATCTTGGATATAAATATGCCAGATATGAATGGATTGGAACTATGCAAAAATATACGAAATCATATCAATTCTCCAATTATTTTTGTTACCGCAAGAATTACCGAGCAGGATAAAATAAACGGATTACAATATGGTGGCGATGATTATATTACAAAGCCTTTTAGCTTAAATGAACTGTCTGCTCGTATTGCGGCTCATTTGCGTCGTGATGAGAGAAATAAAAATAAACTGACAGTTTTGACATCAAATAATTTGATTGTAAATATATCAGAACGGTCAGTCTATTATCGTGACACTCTAATTCCATTTTCTAAGCGAGAATTTGACTTGATAGAATTTTTAATCACTAACGCAAACCAAGTATTCGATAAAGAACACATTTATGAAGCAGTATGGGGATATGATGCCGAAGGCGATAATAATGTAGTAAAGGAGCATATTCGAAAAATTAGAGCAAAGCTGAATGAGGTTACAGGACAAGACCACATTGAAACAATCTGGGGGGTGGGATACCGATGGAAACGCTTGTAAAGAAATATAAAAATATGTCATTGCGAAAATATCTTATTTTTTGCGTTATCATTACTCTTGGAGTAATTGTTTTGCTTTCGTCATTTACGATTTGGGGTTGTTTATCTTTCAGAAAACATCTATTGCCAGAGTCAAACAATGTATATTTGACAGTTTCCCAAACATATTCCGATGGCAGAGAAAATTCGTATTCAATTAAGGTCAATGTTGGAAAAGAAGGAACTGAACTGCCAGTGATTATATCGGAAGATGAAACATCGTCAGCACAGAAAGAAACAAAATACACGATACAACGGATTGAAAACAGCGTTAATTCATTATCGCCCAAGAGGAAAATGGTATATCATTTTTGTGGTGCTGCAATGATAGTGTTTCCGTTTGTTTGTTCCATAGTTGGGATACTGTTATGCGGATTTCATTTTTATAAGCGTAAACTATCTATACCACTTAACCTATTATCTGAAGCAACCGAACAAATATTAGAGCAAAATCTTGATTTTAGCTTACATTACAACGTTACCGATGAAATGGGAAAGCTATGCAGCTCGTTTGAACAGATGCGGTCAACGTTACACGAAAATTTCCGCAAAATGTGGAATATGATAGAGGAAAGAAAACTATTACAGGCATCAATCGCACACGATTTGCGTAATCCAATAGCGGTTATAGAAGGCTATACTGAATATTTGCAGATTAATCTTGAAAAAGGAAATTTGAACGAAAAAAGAATTTTGAAAATCGCAGGAAACTTAAATCTGGCAGCCAAACGGTTAGAACGATATACTGAGTCAGTTCGCACACTTAACCAAATGGAAGATATAGAAATAAATCGACAGAAAGTATGTGTATCCGATTTGATAGCTGATATTGAAGATGATTTAAAGATGATGGCACAGAAAAGAAATATTCAAATTGCAGTAAACGGCTTGCCCTCTAATGAAGAAATCTTGATTGATATTTCAGTATTGTACCGTGTGTTGGAGAATATTTTTGGAAATGCACTACGGTATGCAAAAAAGCATATAAACATTGATTTGTCATTAACTAACAAAACCCTATCCTTTATCATTACTGATGATGGGGACGGTTTTTCTGACGAAGTTCTTGCAAGACAAAGTAAACTCCTTCTTGCAAAATCTTCCGAAGATGGACATTTAGGAATGGGGTTAGCGATAAGCAGGTTATTATGTAAAAAACACGGTGGTTCTTTAGAAATTAGTAATAATGCAAAGCATAATGCTGTTGTAAAAATAACCTTTTTA
Source organism: Lachnospiraceae bacterium UBA4711 (assembly GCA_002404515.1). GTDB lineage: Bacteria > Bacillota > Clostridia > Lachnospirales > Lachnospiraceae > Coprococcus_C. The sequence goes on from DHJV01000157.1 coordinate 98,962, forward strand.
GTTTGACCGTTTTTTGACTTTTATATGATAAGGTCTCCTTGTAAGCTGTAAAGCTATAAATACAAGGAGGTCTTTTTTTATGAAAAAAATATTAGCTATGGTTATGGTCTTTGTTCTGTGTTGTTCATTGTGTGCTTGTAATGCGAGTATCCAAAATGATAATGAAGCAGAAGAAAATAAGGTATCACAGAATGACGGTCAAGGAAATGATGAGAGTTCTGACACAGATGAGAGCCAGCAAATTGGAGGTATGAAAATATTAAATGACTCTGATAATCTAGCCAGTTGCTATACAAATGATGGATACTATTATCTAACCGAAGATGTCACAAAATTAAAAAACGGCGAATACGGTACACACTTAATGTATATGGATTTTGCAACGCAACAGGAGATTTTTCTGTGCAGCAATACAGGATGTAAACACAATACAGCGGACTGTTCGGCAGTTTTCTTAATGGACGAATTTCCAATAATGTCGAGTGGTGTTTTTGTTTACAAAGACAAGCTGTTTGTATTAAGTAAGGAAATAGATAATGAAGGTGCAGTAACTCAAGATGTATCCATTAGTCTCGGAAATGAAATTACTGAAGCTACACAGGCGGCACTTTATGAAATGAATTTTGACGGTACAAACCGCCATAAAGTATTTACCTTTGATGCAGGACTAATGGTAGAGGATATTGTATTGGGAAGTAATGATGGACTATATTTTGTTACAAAAAAGTTATCCAATACTATGGGTAAGGACAACAATAATATTACAACCTCATCTGACAAAAAACTTGTATTTTGGGATATGAAGTCAAAAAGTACCAAGGAGATATGCTCGTTGAGTTTTGACGACGGTATTATGTGGAAAATTGTTGGTTGTTTTGATAGTACATTAGTGCTGAATGGTGTTGATTATGGAAAAGAGCTTACATCTGATGACTATACAATGAGTGATAGTGATTGGAAAGACTTATATAAAGACTCAAGCGATGTAATAGCTATTTTGGATTTGGATACAAAAACACTAAACGAAAAATATCGTATGGATAATTCTGTGGAACATAGCATTGCAGTTATGGATAATATGATCTATGTGTCTTATTCCAATACAAAAGATATTAAGTCTGTCAATATGGAAAATGATGAGG
>DHJV01000157.1:100183-116618 GCA_002404515.1 Lachnospiraceae bacterium UBA4711
ATGCATTTGATAATACTCTGTGTTGCCGCGCTTGGGATATGACGAGCGATTACACCTATTATTTTGTAAATACGGAAACGGGAGAAATTAAAAACTCATCACTCGTAAATAAATCTCTTGGGTGGAGCTTAGAGTTTAAGGCAGAAGTCGGTTCGCAGATTTTGGTGGTCTATGATTATGAAAACACATCTCTTGGCGATGGAGCTTACGATATAACACAATATAAATTCGCTTTGATTGAAAAATCAGATTTATATGCAGGAAATGCGAATTATAAACCTATTAAAATGATTGGAAAGGGGTGTTAATAGATGCTCCGCCTTACTAATATCACAAAAAAGTATAAAGATAAAGTTGCCTTAGATAATGTGTCTTTGGAACTTGAAAACGGTATATACGGATTACTCGGACCGAACGGAGCAGGAAAATCCACTCTGATGAATATTGTCACAGGGAATATCAAGCAAAGTAACGGTCAAGTGTATTGGAATGATAAGGATATTAACGCACTTGGTTCACAGTATCGCAGTATCATCGGTTATGCACCACAACAGCAGGGATTATATGATACCTTCACAGGAAAACGCTTTTTATCCTATATGGCTACATTAAAAGGCATTTCAAAAAAAGAAATACCCGAAGAAGTTGAGCGTGTGTTGTCATATGTAAATATGACAGAAGCAGCTAATCGTACTATTGGTACATATTCTGGTGGTATGAAACAACGCATTTTGATTGCACAGGCTATATTGGGTAATCCGAAGCTCGTTGTGTTAGATGAGCCAACAGCGGGTCTTGATCCGAAAGAACGAGTAAGAATTAGAGAAAGAATATCTGATTTATCTGGCGATAAGGTAATTTTAATTTCGACTCATGTTGTTTCTGATATAGAGCCGATTGCAAAGGAAATAATATTGATTAAATCTGGAAAAATCGTTGACCGAGATACGGTAGAAAAGCTCTGTATTAAATATGGCAGCTTAAACGGCTTGGAAGAGGTATATATGCGTATATTTGAGGAGGACGGACACAATGCACAGACTGGTATATTATGAAGTCGGCAAGATATGGCATAAGCGAAGTTTCATATTGTCTATTTGTACTTTACTGATTTTAAATATATTGCTTCTGTGGTATGTCAATATTCCAAATGATGAGGAGCCACCGCTTTCTTCGTATAAATCTTTTCAAAACACGGTTGCAGAAATGTCAGAAACAGAGAAAATGGATTATATTTCCAACCTCAAAGAAACGATAGACGGTGTTTATTTTGTGCAAGAAGTTTTGGATATGCAAAACTTACAGAACGAAAGGGGAAACATTCTTGCAGAGCAGGCTTTGTCTGCAAATCCAGATACTTTTGAAAAATATTTCGAGGTCTATCAAAGTGGGGATTATTTGCTTTTTACAAATTCTCTCTGGCAAGAAAAAGACTTCATTGATGAACTTTATACTGAACAGCAGAAAGTGGCAGGCTATAATGAATACTTAAAATCCATACAAGAAAATGAGAATATTCTAAATGGTATATCAATATTTGGGAAACAAGATGAAAATAGTTTTGTCACAAGAAATATTGAAAAAAGTGCTGAGGATTATTCAAAGTTGACTGATAATGACATTCGGTGGATGCCGTCAAAAGCTCTTTCAATTTCAATGAAAAGTATATGGACTGACCTGTTTTTGATACTGTCTAATTTCCTTTTTGTTGGAAATATGATATTTGAAGAAAAAGAAAAGAAACTCTTTTATATAACCCGCTGTACAAAAAATGGTCACTTTCAAAGCATCTGTTCCAAATTGATAGCACTATTTATACATTGTACTTCAGTCACATTTCTACTTTACGGCGTAAACCTTATTTTTGCAGAAATGGCTGTAGGTTTTGGAGATTTAACAGCAGATATCCAATCTGTATCTACTTATATGGAAAGCAATCTGTCAATCAGCATTTTGGAGTATATATTATGTTCCGCTTTGACAAAAAGTGTTGTCCTTTTTAGTGCAGGAACAATTCTCACCGCATTGTGTATATTTACAGACAACATTTTTTTGCCCTTTATAACTGGATTTTCGTTTTATGGTATCAGTTACATACTATATTTAATGATACCTGCGGTAGAGAAAAATTCTTTTTTCAAATACATCAATTTAATTGGACTTATGAAGACCGAAAATCTATACGGGAGTTATTTGAATTTCAATGTTTTGGAATATCCAATTTCTCGTTTGAGTTTGTCGTGGGGAGTTATAGCTATTCTTGTAGCGGTTGGGGTTATAGCGTCAGTTCTACTCTTTGTGTACGGAAATAGTTTTGAACTAAGAAAAAGACAGTCGAAACACCAAAAGCTATTTCGTCCACACGCATCTTTGCTTCGATATGAAAGCTATAAAATAATGATTACCAATCGAGCAATTGCAATTATTTTGCTGTTTGGGTTATTGATTGGCTATCGCATTATAAGTCAAGAATATACCCCATCTGTGCAAGAACAGTATTATCAAGATATTATGATGCAGCTTGAAGGAGAAATAACGAATGAAAAGGAAGCCTTGATTTTATCAGAGCAAGAGCGATATGACGAAGCATTTTCTGAAATTGACAGGATTGATGATTTAATTGCTAATGGAGAAATAAGCGAAAGTGCAGGAGATAATTTAAAAGCAAAATGGTATGCAGTAACCTATTTTTATCCTTCTTTTGAGCGTGTGCTGCAACAGTATCACCGGATATGTGAAAGTGGAGGAAACTTTATTTATGACACAGGTTATCTGTATTTATTTGGCAGAATGACTAACGATTATTTAATTGACCTCGTATTACTTTCGCTATGTATAGTCATTGCATTTGGTAATACTGTTGCTATGGAATATCAGTGTGGTTCGTGGTACTTGCTTAGTACAACATATAAAGGGAAAGAGAAAATTATTTGCAAAAAAGCGATTGTTTGTATAATTGCAACAATGGTACTTTCTGTTATCCCGATTATTTGCAGGATTATAAATGTTTCATCAACCTATCCTTTGCACGGCTTGGATTTTGCTATAACAGACATTCCTTGTTATCAACATTTGTCGATAACTGTTCCTATTTGGTTTTTTATCATCTTGTTGCTTTTGTCACAAATGGTATCGCTTATAGCAGTCGTACTTATAGTTCTTGCAATCTCATATTGGCGAAAAAATCATATCCAAACGATTTTCTTTGCAATATTGATTTTGGTTATTCCGCTTATTTTGAAATTGTTAGGATTTTCGTTTGCGGGTTGGTTTTCTGTCTATCCCATATATTCTTTAACAGCGACTATATCGTAAAAATGGAACTTTGGCAGAATGATAAAACAAGTGTTACAGAAAATAAAATAATAAATAAGTCAAAGAAATGTGATGAACTATTTTACTTCTCATCCCTCTTCCGTACCGCCAGTGCCGGAACCAGTCCGATCACGAAAGGTACGATCCATGTAAATAACCGGTAAACTACGAGGGCAGCAGCTACGGCATCGCCATCCGGAATGACGCAGGCGAAGAACAACGCGAATACAAAGTCCAGTGTACCGACACCGGATGGCGCCAGCATGACACAGCCAACCATGTTGCAGACGGCAGTAAGCCCCAGACAGGTTGCAACCGTGACAGAATAACTTCCGGCGAAGAAGATTCCCGGAATTGCATACCAGCATGCGAATTTGAAGAAATCCAAGCCGACCACAGTCAGGAACAAACGCTTGTCTTTCCATACAAGACGTCCCTGATCCTGCAGATAGTCGATGGAAACCTGTGCTTTATCTAACAGCGGATACAGGCGGCTCTTTGGTTTCACAAGCTTTCGTGCCAGCTTCATGATCAGATCGGAGAATTTCTTTGAGACTGTTAATATAAATAAGAACAGACAGATCAACGAAATCACAACTGCTCCGGCAAACATATACCATGCGTATTTGCGGATGCCGCTGTGACCGCTCAGAATCAGAAGGATAAATGACACAACGCCAAAGATTCCGATTGTGATTTTCTGGAATGTGTACTGTGCGATGGACATGCCGGTTCCTGTGCTCACACGGATGCCATGCAGATTATAATAATAAAGCTGTGCGACACCGGTTCCGCTTCCAAGTGTTGCAATCCGGTAAAAAGTACACAGATATGCGCAGGTGATTCCCTGCCATACAGATAACCGATGGTCGCAAGTGTTCGTCATTGCACTGATGATGCAGCCTTCGGCGATGAAATACAGATTTCCGAGCAGCAGACACACAACCAGTTTCCATACAGGCGTGATCTGGATTTCTTCCAGAGCTTCCTGCATCAGATCCTGATTTTTATAGCATACAAAAGCAATCAGCGCAAAGATCACCAACCATTTTGCGATGCTTTTCAATATTGTTTTCTGACTTTTATCTGCCTGCTTTGTAACTTCCATCTGTTTTCCCCCATCATATGGAAATAATAGATAATAGCGTTATTTTATTATGTTTGTCCTGTCTTTGCAATATATATTCCATGTTTTCACATTTTTCTCACAAATACATACAATGAAGTATACAAAGAGAATGTTTGAGGTAACCATTTTGGATTCTTATAGAAATTGTGGTTGTGGCAGAGGCCGCAACATGAATCCGCGCGGCACAAATGGCGGCTATCCGTATTCTGGCTCCGGTCGTTGTGTTATGCCGGGCGATGCAATGTGCCGGAAGCCGGCCATGCCCGATTGTGGCTGTAAACCGGTAATGCCGGATTGTGGTTGTAAACCGATGATGCCGGATTGCGGCTGCAAGGAAGCACCGGGAAAACCGGATTGCGGTTGTGGTGAGATGTCGATGAAATCCGATTGTAGCTGTGCAGCCATTCAGCGCAGGAGTAACTGCGATTGCGGCGACAACAATGAACATATGCGTCATATGCCGGTCGGCATAGGCTATGTTCCAATGCAAAAATGGGAGGAAATGTACGATCCTGCAACGGCATTGTGCCAGGGTACAGCTTTTCCTTCTCTGAATCTGATTTTCTGTGGGAAGAGGGGGTAACGGATCATGAAACCTATGTGCAAAGCGGAACTTCGACAGTTTATCGATCAGGTTTCCTTTATGATCGATGACATTACCTTATTTTTAGATACGCATCCGGATTGCCGGGAAGCAGTCGACGCATACAATCATTTCAAGATGATGCGGTGCGAAGCAGTTTCTGATTATGTAAATCAATACGGTCCGCTCAATCGTTATGATGTGGACACGTGCGAGGATTGGAATGCATGGATCGATGGTCCATGGCCTTGGGAAGGAGCGTGTGGTTGTTAAATGTGGATTTATGAAAAGAGACTTCAATGTCCTGTGAATATCAAGGAGACAAATGCGAAGCTGGCACAGGCGATTATGTCCCAATATGGCGGTCCTGACGGTGAGTTAGGAGCATCCATGCGTTATCTGTCCCAGCGTTATGCTATGCCATACAAGGAATGTCAGGCAGTATTGACGGATATTGGAACCGAGGAACTTGGTCACTTGGAAATCGTTGCATCCATTATCTATCAGTTGACAAAAAATCTTTCTATGGAAGAAATCAAAGCTTCCGGCTTTGACAAATATTATATCGATCACACGATCGGAATCTGGCCACAGGCGGCTGGCGGTGTTCCGTTTAACGCCTGTGAGTTCCAGAGCAAGGGCGATACGATCACTGATCTGTACGAGGATCTGGCAGCCGAGCAGAAAGCACGCAGTACCTACGACAATATCCTCCGGTTATGTAAAGATTATCCGGATGTCTATGAGCCAATCAAGTTCCTGCGTGCGCGTGAGGTCGTACATTTCCAGCGGTTCGGTGAAGCGCTTCGTCTGGTACAGGATAAATTGGATGAGAAGAATTTCTATGCATTCAACCCGGCGTTTGACCGTTCGGCACCTTGCGTGGATAAGAAGAAATGTAATTGCGAGAAAAAATAGTTATTCTGGACTGAAATATAAAAAGGGGCTGTCTTGCTTATCAGCGGCAGCCCCTTTTTTATTATTTTACTCCTGCAGTGTATAAAATAACTTCGTCTCATCCACGATCTGATAATTACCGTCAGTATAATCTACAATCATCACATTACAGTTTTGCTGCAATCCGCCCGACCAGAAATCCTTAATATCGTGCTTCTTGATATAAGACATAATTCCTTTGTTGAGGGCACCATGTGCAACAATCATCACACGTTCGCAGGAATCGGCGAGCGGCTCAATCTTGTCCTGCATAAAATCCCCGGCACGTGCAATCAGATGTTCTAAGGTTTCAGCGTCATCGGCAGGTACATACAATTCCGGCTGTTTGAAGAAGTAGCGGAAGGTAAGTGTTTCATCCTTGATCAGCTCTGAGAAATTCTGTCCTTCAAAATGTCCGAATGATAATTCGCGTAACCGGTCATCGGTTTCAATCTCGATGTCCCGTCCGTTCCGGATCAGACAGGCTGTTTCGTAGGCACGCTTTAATGGGCTGGAGAAGATCTTATCAATCCGTGTGCTCATCAGTGCTTCGCCGGTCAGACGGGCGACCTTACGCCCATTTTCACTTAATTCAATATCCTCGCGCCCCTGCAGCCGTTTTTCCCGGTTCCATAATGTTTCTCCATGCCGTACAATGTATATTTCCATTTATTTATCTCCGTTCTGTTTATAGAATTACCACAATTACAGCTGCATATACAGATTGCAGCTGCCGATAGCTATATATTCTCAATCTGCCAGTCGATTGGAGCGACACCATGTCTCTGCAAAAATTCATTCGCCTGACTGAAATGCTTACAACCGAAAAATCCACGGTAGGCAGAGAGCGGTGATGGGTGAGGTGCTTTTAAAATCAGATGATTTGGGTTATCCAACATGGCTGCTTTTTTCTGTGCGAAGCTTCCCCACAACAAAAATACGATTGGCTGGTTCTGCTTGTTGACAGCACGGATGGCAGCGTCTGTAAATTCTTCCCAGCCCATGCCCTGATGGGAGGCAGCCTGATGTGCCCGCACAGTTAAAACTGCATTGAGCAGAAGAACTCCTTGCTTGGCCCATTTGACAAGGTAGCCGTTATTCGGGATATAACAGCCGACATCGTCATGCAGTTCCTTATAAATATTGACCAGCGAGGGCGGAATCTCCACGCCCGGTTTGACAGAAAATGAAAGTCCGTGTGCCTGTCCGGGGCCGTGATAAGGATCCTGACCGATGATGACACATTTTACATCTTTTAACGGTGTCAGATGAAATGCATTGAAGATATCATCTCCGGGTGGATAGATCGTGTGGGTGCTGTATTCTTTTCCAACAAAATCAAATAATTTTCGATAATATGGTTTATTATATTCTGGCGCTAACACCTTAGCCCAGTCATTTCGAATTGGTGGCATAATACTCTCCTTTGTAAATGCTGCCGGCGGGAAGCAGGCAGTTATCAATCCATGACTTTTCATTATTACTAGATTATCACAACTGCCAGAAGAATACCACATGGATTTTCTCTATAAAATAGGAAATATTTTGCAGATATAAATCTTTTCTGGTTATTTGGAAAAAGGTGGTTGACCGCAAAAAGAATCTGTGATAAGGTAAGTCTGTAAATGCAGAGAAGAGGAATAGTAGGAATCCAAAGGATTTCAGAGAGTCGTTGGCTGGTGTGAAACGATAATCCGAAGATTTTGAACTCGCCTTGGAGCAGCCGATTGAACAGATGTGAGACGAAGCGGTTTGACATGAGTAGATCTGGACGGAGCCTGACCGTTACAGCGGGAAGATATAGGATGCATGCATCTTTGTATCTGTGAGAGCATACGATATGTATGAATTAGAGTGGTACCGCGTAAGAGGTTAGAATGATGAAACTTGCGTCTCTAAGTAGTTGGAGGCACAGGTTTATTTTTTTATGTATGGAGGTAGAAAGATGAAGAATTTTGAGCATTACAAGCGTGGCTATTATATGCCGCCGGTACAGAGTACAGACTGGGTAAACAAAGAATATATCGATAAGGCACCTGCATGGTGCAGCGTGGATCTGCGTGATGGTAATCAGGCACTGATCATTCCGATGAGTCTGGATGAGAAGCTTGAATTTTTCAAAGAACTGGTACGTGTAGGTTTCAAGGAAATCGAGGTTGGTTTCCCTGCAGCATCCGAGACAGAATACAAGTTCTGCCGTACATTGATTGAGGAGAATCTGATTCCGGATGATGTGACGATTCAGGTTCTGACACAGGCGAGAGAGCATATTATCAAGAAGACCTTTGAGGCAATTCAGGGTGCTAAAAATGTCGTTGTGCATCTGTATAATTCTACATCTTATGCACAGAGAACACAGGTATTCAAGAAGTCGAAGGAAGAGATTCTGAAGATCGCAACAGACGGCGCAAAGCTGTTAAATGACATGGCAGATCAGTATGGTGTAAACCATCAGTTTGAGTATTCACCGGAAAGCTTTACCGGAACCGAAATCGACTATGCATTGGAAGTATGTAATGCGGTAATTGATATCTGGAAGCCGACACCGGAGCGTAAGGTTATCATCAATCTTCCTGCAACTGTTGAGATGTCATTGCCACATGTTTATGCAAGCCAGATCGAGTACATGAGCAAGAATCTGCATGATCGTGAGAATGTTGTGCTTTCTCTTCACCCGCACAACGACCGTGGATGTGGCGTTGCAGATGCAGAGCTTGGTATCTTAGCCGGGGCAGATCGTATCGAGGGTACTTTGTTTGGAAATGGTGAGCGTACCGGTAATGTTGATATTATCACACTTGCCATGAATATGTTTACACACGGTGTTGATCCGAAGCTGGATCTGTCTGATATTCCACATTTGACAGAGGTCTATGAGAGACTGACAAGAATGCATGTATACGAGCGTTCCCCATACACAGGCCAGCTGGTATTTGCCGCGTTCTCCGGTTCGCATCAGGATGCGATTGCGAAGGGCATGAAGTACCGTGAGAATGATCCGGATGGTATGTGGACGGTTCCATATCTGCCATTAAATCCGGAGGATGTCGGAAGAAAATACGACGGCGATGTGATTCGTATCAACAGCCAGTCCGGAAAGGGCGGCATCGGATTCTTACTCGAGCAGAAGTATGGATTCAATCTGCCACCAAAGATGCGTGAGGATCTTGGCTATACGGTTAAGGGCGTATCTGACCATCAGCATAAAGAGCTTTCTCCGAAGGAAGTGTTGGATATCTTCCAGAATGAATATGTAAACCGTGAGGATACAGTCAAGCTTGTGGAGTGCCATTTCAAGCAGATCGACGGTATTCAGGCAGAGCTTACAATTCTCGTAAATGGCGAGAAGAAGGTATATCATGGACAGGGAAATGGACGTCTCGATGCGATCAGCAATGCAATCATGAAGCATTTTGATATCAAGTTTGCGCTTGTTACATATGAAGAGCATGCATTGCAGGTAGGATCGGATTCACAGGCGTGTGCATATGTAGGATTGGAAGTCGAAGGTGTGAACGGTATTGTTTGGGGTGCAGGTATCAAATCCGATATTATTGATGCATCTGCGTATGCTTTGATCAGTGCGTTGAACCGTTCGAACCATATGAACAAATAGACATTTTGAATAAAATATACCATGTTGTTTCTTCTTGTTTTATCTGACAGTTTGTGCTAAAATAATCTAAATGTTGTGTTGTATTGTGTCGATAATACAGTTGACAACATGCGCGATAAATGCGTAGAAAACGAGCAGGAGGAGTAACACCATGATATTTGTGAAGTCGGAAGACTTGAAATATGGTATGCGTCTGGCAAAACCAATCTACAATAAAACTGGCGTTTTGCTGTATGAGCGTAATACAAGACTGACACTTCAGGGTATCGAGAGTGTAAAGAATTTCGGACTGCTTGGACTTTATATTCTGGAGCCGGCCGAACCGGTGCCGCCGATGTCGGAGGAAGATCTGGACTTTGAGCGTTTTCAGACGATGGCAGTGTTCAGTATCCGGGAAGAGCTGGATAACATCATTGCCGGCAGAGAGCCAATCAATCTGAAGCGTCTGGCGAATGCGATCATCACGAATTATGGACGATTGGATCACAAGATTACATTTACACAGAACCTTCGTTCTACAACGGATTATGTGTATAAGCATGTAATCAATACAGCGATTTTATGTGCACTGATTTCAGCGCAGGTGTATTATACGCCGACAGAGCAGGAAGAACTGGTATTGGCAGCGTTGTTGCATGATATCGGAAAGCTGTTATTGCCGAACAAGGTGCGTGAAAAATACGATGATTACGATACGAATGATCTGATTATTGTCAAGAAGATTCAGAATGATGGACTGGGACTTCTCAGACCGGAGATCGGAATTGATAGTGGTGTCCGCCGAATCGTAGCCCAGATTCACCGGATGGAATATGGAAACAGCAATTTGGAACAGGGCAAGATTTTAAAGAGTACGAAGATTTTGAAAGTTGCGAATCTGTTTGATACGATGACCTGTATGAAGATCAGCGAGGAAGCGATATCAGAGATCGCAGCGATCAAATATCTGTTACTGAATAAAGATGAGTTCGATGAGGAGATTGTTGGAGCGCTCATCAAGAGTATCAATATCCTGACACCAGGTGTCTGTATCGAGCTTACAAACCGTGAGAAGGGACTTGTCATATCGGAGAATCCGCAGAACATTCTGCGTCCGGTTGTCTTAGGCTTCTCGACGAATAAAATTTATGATTTGAGTAATAATGGTGTATATCGGCGTTACCAGATCGTTGATATAATGAAGACTATGGATAATCGTATCAAGGTTGACCGGGAGCGATTGGAAGAGTACATGAATAAGCGATGATTGGAAGCAATTATCGCTTGTTCCATTTATAGAGAAATACATCCGAATCCGAACGAGGAGGTATGCAAGATGGCAGAAAATATATTTAACGAAAAACAGGATTATATCGTTGCGGCGCGTGACGAGGTTATAAAACGGGATGAATACGCGGCAAATATTGACCGTATGAAACAGCAGCAGAAGAAGCTGTCAAGAAGCATTGCTTCAGAAGAAAAATCCATTGCGGATGAGATTGCAACGACGATCAAGAAGCGGCGGCAGGAGATTCAGTCGACCTATGATGACCGGCTTGACGATAACCGTGCGCGGAAAAAGAAGGTGGCGAACAAGCGCGACAAGAAAAAAGAGGAGCGCATGGACAAACGCTATCACGAGGAGACAAAAAGCCTGCGGGAAAGCGATAAGGATCTCAAAGTTGAGATGCAGACGCTGCTGCGCAAATATAAGCTTCCATCCTTTTGTGGAAAGAAATTATATTTTGCATTGTTTTATGCGCGGAATGTGCGTGAGTTTGGCTTGAAGCTTCTGGCATTTATAATTGGCTTCGGAGGCATTCCGGGACTTGTGACATTTCTGGTGAAAAAACTTGTGCTCGATACAAAGAAAGATATCAACGTTGCATTCTGGTGTGCGCTCGTAGCGGCAGGAACACTGATTCTTTTATTGCTGATTTATTTTGCAATTTACAGTAAGACAAAACTTAAACATATGGATGCGATGACACAGGCGCGGAGTATCCGGGACAAAATGATCGCGAACAGGAAACAGGCGAATGCAATCCGTCATTCCATCAACAAAGATCACGATGACAGCCAGTACAATCTGGATGCCTATGATGAGAAGATGGATGATCTGGATGCAGAGGCAGATGCCATTGGTAAGGAAAAACAGGAGGCTCTTCGTACATTTGAGGAAGAGACGACATCCATGATCACGGAAGAAATCAATAACCGCAGACTTCCGGCATTAGAAGCAATGAAAGAAGAAAAGGCAAGCGCGGAAAATGAAATTGCTGCGGAGGAAAAACGCTTCTCGGATCAGACACTTTTGATCGCGAATAAATACGCTGCCATTCTTGGTGAGGATCTGTGTCGGCAGGACAAGCTGGAGGAGCTGATCGCAATCATGCAGGAGGGACAGGCGGACACGGTTTCGGAAGCAATCGCGGTCTACAAAGGTCAGAAGGTGTCCAGGTAACGAATCGAATATTTGAGTGCGTTTGCAATGCAGTCTGCGAGCTGCATGACAGTGTACAGACGGGTGGATTGCAAAAGACCCGGATGTCCACCGGACACGTTTACAATGCCGGTAATGGAGAGATCTCCGATTGCCGGCAATTTCTTTTTTACGCCTTTTCCGGGCAGGATAGGACCATCGTTGATTGTGACAAGTCCGACGTGGGAGCTGCTTCCGAGCGACGCATCGACAGCGATGACAAATGGATTTTCATAATTGCTTTGGATATCATGTAAGGCGTCACGTATATTTAAGGCATGGACGGGCGCAGACAGACAGCCCATCACATGGAAGGCTTCACTGTAATTTAAGAGCTGTTCTCCGACGAGTGGACCGAGACAGTCGCCTGTGGCACGGTCAGTTCCGATACATAAAATGATCGGGGTATATTGTTCAATCTCTACATCCTGCAGATATTCCAGAATACATTTTCCAAGCTCGATATGGGCATATCCCTGTGCAACATCAAAATATTGAATCCCATTTCTGCGTTCCGCTACTTCCTTCATAAACACCTCAGCCGCGTTTGCTCCTTCTATACTCTATGCAGAAAGTATTAACAAGTTGTTAGAAAAATAAACAAAGCTGCAATCTGTTTCCTTTTCTGTCGCAGAATACATGTTGTTGAAATAAGTTGCGGTGGAAAGCCGGATACAGGCGACAGGTTTCGAAGCACAGAAAAAGGTGTTGATGCTATATTCTATAAAACAAATTATGGAGGCGTAGCATAGCATGATTGAAGTTATCTATGATAAGGACAAGGAAAAAGACAAGCAGGAATCGAACGAAAAAAATGAGCACGAGGTAAGCGTGAACCTGCGCCTGCCGAAAAACATAAGACAGATTGGTTCTCCGGATGGACATAAGCGAATCTATATGGAAGACTATGTTGTTACATATTTGAATTATATTGCAAGGCCGGGCAGTACGCAGGCACGTGGGGCGATTCTGCTCGGTGAAAGCAGGAAATCAGATGCCGGAGATGTGATATTCATCAGTGGAGCGGTCGATGCACAGAATATCGAATTTGATATGGATGAGAGTGAATTCACACAGGAAATCTGGACGGAAATTTATGATCAGGTGAAACAGTTTTTTCCGGGACTGTCCGTGATGGGATGGTTTTTGTCACGTATGGGCTTCTCGACAGCCATCAATGACAAGATCGAGAAAATGCATGTGGAGAATTTTCCAGGAAAGGACAAGGTATTATTTATCACCGATTCACTGGAATCAGAGGATGCCTTTTATATGTATGAACACGGACAACTGGTGAAGCAGAAGGGCTACTATATTTACTATGAGAAGAATGAGGCGATGCAAAACTACATTATGAAGCAAAAGGGGGATGCCCCCTTGGAGCAGTCCGAGATTCAGAGAAAAGACGAAGAAATCGTGCGGCAATTTCGCCGCAAAAACAAAGATCTGCCGGAAAACAAAGATACCGGAGTCGGATTTGTGTATATTGCAAGTTCTTTTGTCGTACTCGCACTCCTGGCGATGGGAATCACAATTGTGAGTAACTATGACAAGATGAAGCAGATGGAGGTATCAATCAACCGGCTGGAGGTCACGGCGGATACGACAGTGGATACGGATTATGTGGAAGCGATGGCAACGACAGAGCTGCCGTCGGCAACCAGAAATGATGCAGATACGGACACAGCGACAACGGAGGGAAATGCATCTGATCCGGCGCAGCCGGACAGTGCGGTTACAACGGAAGTTTCTGCAGAACCTGCCGCGACAGAAGCAGTGACAACGGAGACGATATTGCCGGCGTCGGCAGAACAGGATCAGTATTATATTATCCAGGAGGGGGATTCGCTAAGCTCCATTGCATTTACACGGTATGGAGACGCGGATCTGGCAGCGAAAATCGCAGAGGTAAATGATATTGGAATTGATGACAACATCTTTGTTGGACAGAAAATACTCCTACCAAACCTCCGGTAAATGTGCTATACTTTGTTAGATTATGGAATTGTATATTAGTATAGAGGAAATGCAATGAGAAAAAAAGAAGAAGCTACAAATGAAAAAATAATTGATGTCGGTGGTTCGGAGATTGCAGGGGAAAGAAATGCAGAGCAGCTCGACAGCAAACATAGAAAACGCCGGGCGTGGAAGATTGGAATCCTGATTGTACTTGTGTTTGCAGCGGTCGCCTACGTGATAGGTACGCGCTGGGAATATAAGGGGTATAAGGTTGTCGAGAGCAACCAGACTGATTATTCGAATACAGCAAGCTATATCCGGTTCAGTGACAATCTGCTCAAATATACGCCGGACGGAGTTTCCTATATCAATGCCAAAGGTGAGACTGTCTGGACGACTGGTATCAATATGAAGGTTCCGGTTGCGGTGGCAAGCGGGGATTATGCGGTGGTTGCAGATATGAACGGTAATACAGTCTGCGTGTTCAGCACATCCGGCGAAGTGAGCAGTCAGACGATGCAGTATCCGATCTGTGATATTGATGTCGGCGACCAGGGCGCATTTGCGGTTGTATTGGAAAGTGAAAAGACCAACTATGTAAATCTGTATACCCGCAAAGGTGAAATCGTATATGAGATTCAGACAAGTATTGATAAGAGCGGCTATCCGTTGGATATCTCGATTTCGGACAATGGGGAGAAGCTTTTTACGAGCTACATGAATGTTGGAAACATGGTTATGGAAAATACACTGGCAGCCTATAATTTTGGCGAGGTTGGACAGAATAGTAATGCGGATCGTCTGGTGGGAAGCTATTCCTTCTCGGATCAGGTGTTTTCCAAGGTGCAGTTTGTAGATAATGACACCGTTGTTGCATTTGGTACAAAGGCAATCGAAATCTATACTATGAAGGAAAAACCGGTTTTGAAAAAACATATTCCCTTCAATGATGAGATTCGGAGTATTTTTTATGGAGACGATTATATTGGCGTAATCCAGAAGAATACAAATGAAAATACCGATGCACTTTACACCCTGCATGCCTACAATCTGCGGGGAAAAGAGATGTTTTCGAAATCTCTTTCCTTTGATTATGACAATATCTTTGCAGGAAAAGATGAGATTGTTGTAACAGGCGGAAACGACTGTGCTATTTTCCGGAAGAATGGCTCTGTTAAATTTGAGGGCAAATTGAAGAGCAAGATTCGAAGCGTTGTGCCAAGCGGAAAACATCTGGAATATGTTGTTGTATATGAGAATGAAACGCAGGTAATCAAATTGAAGAATGCATTGCCGGAAAGATCACAGAAAGAAACCGGCAACACAAAGACAAAATCAGACACCCCGGTTGCAACACCAGTCAATGCAGCCACACCGGGTGATGCACAATAAGAACATAAGGTAGAACTCAAATATGGTATATGTGGTAATACTTGCAATCTTGACAGGTATGTTTGTAGGATTTCGGAGAGGATTTCTGCGGTCAGTATTTAAATTGCTGATTACGATCCTCTCTGTTGTGCTGTCATACGTTCTGGCACCATTGATTGCAAATTGGGTAATTTCATACACGGCGCTGGATGACAAACTGCAGACATCCATTGCAGCACAGATGGAGGAAACAGCGAGACAGCAGGTAAAAAGTCAGCTTGAGGCATCCGTCGGACAATACGGTATCACGGTCACAGACGACATGGTCAATGCAGCACTTGACACACAACTGAGCGAAAATCAGCGGTCAGATATGCTGTATCAGATTTCCATGCCGGAAAATGCAAGGGAGACAATTCTGCAAAACGCTTCTGAAAATGTAGTCAATTCTGCAGCGCGATCCTTTTATCAATATGTAGCGGGATGTCTGGCAAAGATGATTGTGCGGGCAGGCGTCTATGTTCTGACGTTCCTCATAATCAGTCTGCTGTTATTTCTATTATATATGTTATTGTCCCTTGCACTTCGCATGGCATCGCTAGGAGGCTTGAACCGGGTGATGGGAGCTGTGTTTGGAGGGGCACAGGTGCTGGTGTATATATGGATGGTATTTATCATTTTGCATTACGTTGTGGGAATCTCCGCAGGCAATGTATTGATGAAGCAGATACAAGATAATGTGGTGCTGTCCTTTATAGATTCGCACAATTTGTTGCAGCCGCTTGCTGATCGTATGATTGCGAAAATATTCTAAATATTGGAGAAAAATGGAACTGAAAAAGAGCCTTAGAAAAATTTGTAAAAAAATGAAAAATAGGGTTGACTTTCAGATTTCAGAGTGATATTATAAGCAAGCTGTCGCTGATACGACAGCACAAAAAGGAATCAATAAAATTTGAATCGTCGAAAAGAAATGAAAAAAGTTCTTGACAAAGACGAAACAAAGTGATATCCTATAGAAGTTGTCGCTAAGAACGACAAAAACAACGAACCTTTGACAAATTA
>DHJV01000106.1 GCA_002404515.1 Lachnospiraceae bacterium UBA4711
TCTTACAGCCGTGACCGTAACATCTGGCATATCAGCCATGAAGGTCTGGAACTTGAAGACCCATCTTTGGAGCCAAACTGGGATCATCTTCTTGTACTTGGTACTTATCCTGAGAAGGCGCCAGATGAGGCCGAATATGTAACTGTAAACTTCGAAAAGGGTGTTCCTACTGCTGTCAACGGAAAGCAGATGAAGCTGTCTGATGTTATCCGTGAATTGAACCGTCTCGGCGGCAAGCATGGTGTTGGTATCGTAGATATCGTAGAGAACCGTGTCGTTGGTATGAAGTCCCGTGGTGTCTATGAGACTCCTGGCGGAACAATCCTCTTAGCTGCCCACAAGCAGTTGGAGGAGCTGATCCTCGACAGAGATACTCTTGCATTCAAGAAGACAGTCTCTGACAAGTATGCAGATCTCGTATACGAAGGAAAATGGTTCTGCCCACTCCGTGAAGCATTGCAGGCATTCATCGAGAGCACACAGGATCGTATCACAGGTGAAGCAAAGTTCAAGCTTTACAAAGGCAACATCATCAAGGCTGGTACAACTTCTCCTTATACACTCTACTCTGAGTCTCTTGCAAGCTTTACAACCGGTGATCTGTACGATCATCACGATGCAGAAGGCTTCATCCATCTGTTCGGTCTTTCTATGAAGGTTCGTGCAATGCTTGACCAGAAGCGTGAAGAGAAAGATAAGAATAACGATAAATAAATTGACGTGTTCTATAAAAAGAAGAACCTCGGCAAATGCCGGGGTTTCTTTTTTGTCTGATTATTTATCAAGCTTCAGATACTTCTCCCAGAATTCCAAAGAAGTAAACTGCGGTCTTGCTTTATGCCATTTCTTTCTGTCCCGCTTGTAATACAGCAGGATATTCTTTGCGGTCTTTAAGTATTCACCCAGATAATGAAAGCCTTTCTTGTAATCTCTCTGCAAAATATAGCCTGCATTCTTCTCTTCATCGTACAGGAACATCCGCTTATAGATATGTGGCTGCTCAATACCGATTGCAGATACTGCCTTGATATCCCGCAGTGGCGGCAACAGCCAGCAGAACATGCAGATGATTCCGTTGGCAAACGGTGGGAAGAAATTCTTTTTCATCTTCACCGGTTCCTTGATGCCCGCTTCTTCCGGTGAGATAAACTTGTAATTGAGTGTTGCAAGCTCTGCATGCTTCTGTACCGGATTGATCTGCATAAACGCTTCCGGTCCCTTGTGGAAATCATTGTATCCCTGCAGGATACATTCTACCAGATTGTAACGGTAATCAACTACGTGAATTCCCATCATCATCGTCATATATCCAAGCAGCTTCCACGGTGATCCAAGCTCCTTCATCGTAGACGCTTCTGCAATCAGCGAATTTCGCATATCATAATAAGACATGGATACGGACGCCTTGTTCGGTGCCTGTGGATGCCATACGCAAATACCATTGATCAGGATCACACCCTTGTCTGAATGACGCACACCGTATTCAATATCATCGAAATGAATAAATGCAGGAATCGGGAGATTGTCTGCCTGTATCTCTGTCGTTGGAATACAGTTATACCACCAGCCACTGTAATTGATCGGTGTCTCCTGCTCGTTTGCACTTACCATATCCGGCTTGCGCATGTCATAATGGCGATGATAGAAATCATTCAACTGCCAATGTGTCAAAGCACCTGCCTCAAACTGCATATATTTGCGGTCAAGCTCAAACATCTCGCCGCCAAGGATCGCACCCTGATATTCCTTCTTCACATGTGACAGGAACAACCATGTCCGCTCTACCACGGCTGTATCAAGCAGAATATCATCATCCATCAGAATAATGTGGGTAAACGGCGATGGTTTTCTATAAAACAGCGCTTCCATAATGCATCGGGTAAATCCGCCTGCACCACCCGCGTTGATATTGGGGAATACATGAATCTTATCACTGGCAAATGTATCCGGCTCGATCGTCTGTCCATTATCGGATACATAGACCTCCAGATTTCCATAAAGCGGGCTGTCCGGGTTATTGATAATGTGGTTCAATACCAGATTGACATTTCGCTTTAAAAACTCCTCCCGCTTAAAGGTACAGATTCCAAGTGCAATGACCGGCTTCTGTGTCATCACAGCCTCTGTTCCATAGCCACCGGACAATAGAACCTCTGAGATATCAGATACCTCTTTCTGACATTTTATATTTACATACAAAATACCATCGTCCGGCAATTCCTCAAACCGCAAATGATATTTGTTTCCATCCTTTGACACAGAGCACGGAATTTTGCGGCGCACAACTGCTACATACTTGGATGGTGATTCCTTCTGAATCATTTCCCGTGTACAATCGTGTCCGGCTGCCACACTTCCAACCGCATGTACGCAGGTAAACTGTAACGCTTCCTCGGACTCCACCTCAAAATAAAGATTATCCAGATCGGTATATTTCTTCCACTTTCCAATCGAAAATGCGTTAAAATATGTCTCTAACGATATCTTATCTTCCTTAATTCTATAATACATTTTCTGCTCCGGGCAGACCTCCTGCTTTGGAAACAAAAGTGGTTGTATAATCATAATTCCCCTCCTAGTTTGGTACATACTTTTTATTTTTTCCTAATCTTCCAGCTTTTCCATCCATCCATGCATCCCACAGCATTCGTGTGATATATTTTCCCTGACGATGGTATTTTGGAATCAGGCACATGCCTGCGCCACATGCAATAAAGACTATGAACTCTGCATAGATCACAAGCTGCGTAACCTTGCTGCAATGCGTTTTCACTGCATCCAGCCGGTTTCGGTGTCCATAATAGGTTCTCCAGCCCATCCGCATGAAAAAGCCCTTCTGTTTGCCGGATGGCAACACCGTTTTATGATTCAGGTGCGCTGCATTGACATTTACAATGCCGCCATATTTCCGCAGGCGCATCGAAAATTCTGTATCATCATACCAGATAAAATATTCTGATTTCGGAAGTCCGATCTTCGCAAGAATATCCGCCCGGATCATCAAGCCACAAAACGTCGCCAGATCATAGCGGAAGCATTTTCGCTCGTATGCGGATAGCGGAACGTTTTTCTCCAAATACAGTGTCCGGTTCGCGATCATCCTCCGGTGGATCGTCTGAATCTTTCCGTCCGTATAAACCGTTCCCGAACATGCTGCCACATTCGGATAGCGGCGAATCACGCGGTCACATTTCTGAATATAATCCTCTGCGATCATTGCATCATCGTCGATGATCAGCACCCAGTCCAGATCTTCTTTGCCTGCAAGCTCCAAGCCTACACGGAATCCACCTGCACCGCCCAGATTCTCGGACTGTTCCGAAATCACAAACCGCGCATCTGCTTTGTACTGCTGCAAATACTCGTCCGTTCCATCGGTACTGCAATTATTCACGATAATGATCTTCTCAAATGGAATTGTCTGTCTGATACAATTCTCAATACATTCCTTCAGTAATTCTAACCGGTTATATGTTACAATTACAACTCCATATTTCATCTTAATTCCTCCAGCAAAATCTGTAACGAGTCAATCTGGCATTTGTTTTTAAATGCCTCCCGTTTACAGTCTTTCTTAAATGTTGCATTGGTAGACATATCCTCCAAATGAAGAATATCAATGGACGGCTCGTATACCGTTTCAATTTCATGCCTGCGGCACCGCAAATATAAAAGCTCCTCCTCACGGAACATAAATGTCCGGTCGTCAAATGCTGTATCAAACTTTCCAATATAGAGAGGGGTCAGAATCAAACAGCAGCCATGTAAAACGATATTTTTGTGCCGTTGCTTGCTTGCAATCACCATCTTTATCTTATCATCTAAGGTCTCCTTGACCGGTTGCTTCTGCAGCTTCAATGCAGGGAGCAATTTGTCCAGTGTTCGATTGATTATATTTCGAAACGTATATAATTTGGAAGTATAATACCGGTACATCTGTTTTGACATCTGTAATTCATGTTCAAAATATTCCCGCGTGTGTATTTTAAGATACATATAATTGGTATAACCGTTCAACAACGTGATATGTGGTCCAACAATTCCACACTTCGATGTCTCATACTCCTGTACAATCCGCTCTATAAAATCCGGCTGCAACAGCAATACATCATTGTTCATCACACATATATAATCCGCATGCAACGTCTGCTTTGCATAGGTATATCCAATGTTATTTCCTCTGGCAAACCCCAGATTCTTCTCTGCTTTCAAAACCGTAATATGCGGTTGGTCTTTATATTTTTTTTCCAAATATACCCCTGAACCATCTGGGGAACAATTATCAACAATGACAATCTCTGAACTGTGCTTCTTTGTATTCTCCCGGATTGCTTTCACACACTTTTCTGTCACCTTCGGTTCATTATAGTGAAGTACCACAAATGCAAAAATACTATCTGCCATTTTACTCTCCTAAAATTCGCTGGTATTCCCAATAAATGTTTTCGGCATTTTTCCTCGCTGTCATATGCTCTGCCATGAAATCTCTGGCTATCTTTGCCGTCTCCCGCAATTCCTCTTCATGATTTAAAATATATAGCATCTGCTGCTTTATACTTTCTGGATTTCCACATTGATACAGCACGCCGAATTTTCCATCTCTCAAAAGCTCTTTTGTCCCCGCCGAATCCGCACCCAGCACCAGATTTCCAGTTAACATCGCCTCTACAGTCACACGTCCAAACGCCTCACATCGCGAAGTTACAACGGATACATCTGCCTGTGCCATCACATTTGGCACATCACTCCGAAATCCCAGTAATTCTACATTTTCTATATGATCCGCCTTTAATTTCTCACGCAATGCTTCCTCATACTCTTCACCGCCTCTTCCTGCAATCATCAACCGGTATGCATCCTGATACCCTTCCTGATTCAGCAAGCGGCAAGCCTCAATCAAATCATCCGTTCCTTTTAATTCTGAAAGTCCGCCAACATAGCAGAGCTTCAATGTTGAGTCCTCAAATATCTGTCTCTCCGGCTTATAAAATTGATCTATATCAATTCCATTGTATATAACCTTCATTACATTTTTATGAAGTGATTTACTATATTTCTTATAAATACTATGGGAAATGGCAATGACAAGATCTGCCTGGTTCATCAACTTATACATGTATTTCGGAAAATAGAACTCATTTCCCTGATCTTCCTCCAAAAACTCCCGGATATGCCATACATATGGAACATTCACTTTACGGGCAGCATATGCGCCAAAATAACTATACACCGTGTTAATATGCACCAAATCCACATGTTCCTTCTTCAAGATTCCCGCCAATCCACGTGCATAGATCTTATTTTTTAAAATATATTTTATCTGCCCCAGCGTTGCCAGTATATTCCTTGGGAAATCACATGGTACAACCCCTGATATGGATGGAACCACATAATATTTTATCTTATGCTTCCTTAATAACTTCACTCCATCGCCCGGTCCTACATAAGGTCCCTCCTTGGGAATGATCACAATCGTTTTTACATGTAATTGATTTAGCTGTATTGCAAGATTTGTCATGCTCAAAAAAGCTCCAGAACTTGCATTATTATCCGAAGCAATCAATGCTACCTTCATTGTTTCCCCTCTTTGATTACTTTTATTTTTTGTCATAATACTCCTACATTGTACCCAATTCCATACAAGAAAGCAAGAAAAAAAGCAACATCTCAGCTTTCCGCCAACATGTTGCTTTTCTTATCTCTCGGTCTATTTGAAGAACACGTGATTTCCAATCTGCTTGTAAGTTCCAAGTGTACTTGTATCCACATATCTTGCAGGACGGAATGACATCAGATTGCCGATGTTGTTATTACCTGCACATGCATCTCTGGCTGCCTGAATACAACTTGCCTGCGCACCGTTTTGAATCAGTCCCTGTAATCTGGAATCCGATACAACGCTGAACTGGTTAGCTGCATATACAACACTGCTGATTGTACTGCCCCATGCACCAGACTGCAGACGGTTCAAAATTACATTTGCTACTGCAAGCTGTCCTTCATAGGACTCATTTCCACATTCCAGCGTCATAACAGCCGCCATCAGATTGATATCTGCATCGCTCAGAGATACCGGTGTTCTGGATGAAGAACCGATATTTGAGCTGTTGTTTGTCTGTGTTGTTGCCTCGGTTGTTGTCTGCTGTGTTGTAGAAGTCTTCTCTGTCGTTGTCTGTGCTGACTGCTTGTTCTCCTCTACACTGCCAGAAGCTTTCTTTGTCTCAGTTGTGGATGTCTCCTCGGAAGTTGTATCTTCTTCTGCTTCTGCACCATCAACCGGCTCAGCAACACGATACCCTTCGGTGACTTCCATATAATCTGCACTTGCATATCCTTCGGTGCCAGCAGCCACCTGAAGACATACCCATGCATCATCTGTTTTCTCCGGTGTAACCGTATAGGTTACATTCTCATAAACTGCACCGACTACCTCAGCGTCCTTATTGGCTGCCGCACGAAGGTTGATGCCATCCTCTTTCGCAACGGCTGTCATAGAATAATACTGCTTTGCAAGTGCATATGCTTCCTCGCCGATTGTGACATAATCTGCTTTCACATAGCCCTTTACATCACCAGATGAAATCTGTACCCATCCGTCTGTCTGTGCGAGTACATCGCCACAAGCACCAATATTCATATGTCCAACGATTTCCGAATCCGTAGATGCCTCTGCACGGACATTTACATCATCACGATTGGCTGCACATTTATCTGTAAACTCTGCGGCGGCTGCAGCAACCACTTCCTTCTGCTTTGCTTCCTTATCCGCAGTCATAACTGACTCCAGATCTGCACGGATCATATTGGTTCCGGCTGCATTCATGGAAGCCATCGAACCATCCAGAGTCACAACCTCTTCCACATTTCCGGAAGCAGCAGCTGTATCTGCTTTTGCCTCTTTCCTGTTTCCGATCATAACAACCGCGCCGGCGCACATGGCAACAACCGTAACCATGACCGTAAAGGCTAAAATATTTCTGACTATGTAACGACTGTTAAATACATTCTTTGTGAGGAATAACCGTATATTCCGTACTTTTAACTTCGTTCTTCTGCTCATTTCTTTCACCTTGCAAAATAATTTTGTAACTTCTTACACATATTGTTACATTTTTATTACAGAAGTATCTTAACATTATCTTACAAAGGTGTCAATAGTTTGTTACATATTTGTTACAAATGCAATTGCTAACATGCCAGAACCAACATGCGTACCGATAATTGGACCAATCGGTGCGATCATCAGATTATCCGACTGCATGCCAGCATCCACCGCCATCTGCTTCAATTTCTCTGCCTTCTCGATGCAGTCCGCATGTCCGATCACGGCACGGAGTGTGCTTAAATCGCCGCCCTCTTCCACGGTTTTTGCGATAAGATATTCCATCGCCTTGTTCGTTCCGCGTGCTTTGGAACGGATAACCAGCCTGCCTTCTTCATCCACACTCAGGATCGGTTTGATTTTAAGGGCACTTCCGACCATCGCTTCAACAGTTGATACACGTCCGCCACGTTTTAGATGGAACAGATCTTCCACCATAAACCAGTGATGCACATGTCCGCGTGTCTGCTTCACCCACTCTGCAAGCGCATCCAGATCCAGACCTTCCCGTTTCTTCCTTACGATCTCATACAGAAACGCTCCCTGTCCAACAGCAGCGGAGCGGGAATCCACGCATACGATCTTTGCTTCCGGGTATTTGTCCAGCACCATATCCGCACCAAGCATAGAAGACTGATACGAACCACTTAAGCCAGAAGAAAAACTGATGTATAAAATATCCTTTCCGTCTTTCACATATGTCTCAAAGAAATCCTGATACATCGCCGGATTGATCTGTGATGTCACAGGCATCGCCCCCTTACGCAGGCGCTCATAAAAGTTTCCAATGTCACCGTCACGCTCATCCAGATAATATTCGTACACCTGATCCTCAATCGAATAGGAAAATGGCACGATCGGGACTTCCAACTCTTTTACAACCGCAATTGGCAAATCTGCTGTTGAATCACTTATAACGATATAATCTCGCATACAATCTATCCTCCAATTTAATATCCATAATACGCATCTAAGCCGTCTGCAAGTCCCTGGATGATCTCTTCCTGGTAGTCCTGGTCAATCAGTTTGGATTCTTCGTCGGCATTGCTCAGATATCCAAGTTTGATCAGCGCGACCGGCTTTTCACTCCAGTTAATGGCTGTCATCTGGTCTGTCTCGTAAATTCCCTGATTCGTACATGCCGTATTATCCAGAACGCCCTGAATCAAGCGCGTTGCCAGACGGTAACTGTCATTGTACAAGTCACTGTTAAATTCACTATCCGGTGTCATACACACACCCATCACGCCAGTCAGGGAACTGTTCTCACTGAAATTCATCTGGATACGCACATACACGGTTGCCTCTGAATCATTTGCAAGCAATGCACGATCCTTATTCGACAGATTGATCTCATCTGTATCTCTTGTCATCAACACCTGATAGCCTCTGCTTTCCAGCTCGGTCTTCAACAGATTCGCATAGGTTAAGTTCAATTCACTCTCTTTCGTTCCAAGTGTCGTTCCGACATTTCCGGTAGATGCACCCTGCTTGGTCACATCGGTATTCGGTCCAATCTCGACCTGTTCGGCATTCACAACTGCCTGATTGGCTGGATCGAGCATAACGATCTTCTTTACCTTCTCGGCATCGCTCTTTGTCGCCGTATCCACCGGTGTCTCTTCCTTGGTTGCATCTGACAAGGTTCCAGCTGGCGGTTCTGTCTGAATCACATATTCGGAATACACGTAAAATGTGCTGCCATCCACAATGACCTTTGTCCACTCTTCATTGTAACCAACACGGTTCAATACTTCACCACCCGGAAGCAGCTTATAAATATCCGCATCCGTGGACGCTGCCACGCGGACATTGATCGTCTCACCTAATGTTTTCACATAATCATTCGTAATATAGTAACCATCCGCATCCATCGGCAGATCTGGTTTCTGCGCCGCATCCGCATTCGTTGCAACAACTGCAGGTTCTGCTGTTGTGACCGTCTCCGTTGTTCCATCCTGTTTCTTTCCACAGCCACCGAGCATCATCATACAGGCGGCACCAATCAGCCAGCCTGCCAGTTTATTTCTTCGGTTTAATTTTTTCTTCATAGCTTGTTACTCCCATTTTCGTATCTCAATTCATCTGTAAAAAGCGTATTTATAAATAGTATCATTCCACGCAAAAAAAGACAAGATGTTTTCCGCATCTTGTCTTTTCCAATCTTTTGAATTTTATTTTAGAAACAAACAATCACGCCGCCACGGCTCTCATACGTGGAACTGATGCCACTTGCATCCAGGATCTTCACATCAGTAAATCCAAACTGTTCCATCAGAATCTTCCGCATATTTTTACAGCGTTCCATACTTCCACACTGCGTAATGCGGACTGGTCTGGTTTTATCATAGCCTTCTTTCTCAATATGTGATAACAGCTTATTTAAAGCTTTGTTCATGCCGCGCGCCTGATCGAGCTGCTGAATCTCACCATCCACGCCATGCAGCACCGGCTTGATATTTAACATATTGGCTGCCAGTGCCTTTACCTTTGTGATTCTTCCGTTCTTCCGCATCGTATCGAGGTTATCCAGTACAAAAAGTGTACGAATCTCTCCGACATACTCTTCTGTCTTTTCCACGATTGCCTTGAAGTCAAGTCCCTGCTCTATATAACTCTCCAGCCGTTCACAGATCAGATGCTGTGCTGCTGCAGCAGATTTCGAATCAAACACATGGATTTTTACATCCGGATGATTCTCCTGATAGATCTGCTTTGCAAGCATTGCACTATTGTAGGAACCGCTTAATTTGGAAGAAAGTGTCACAACAAATATATTCTCTGCATCCTCAAAATGCTGCATATAATTTTCCGGTGAAGGGCAGGAAGAACGAGGGCATTCCGGGCATCGGTCTACCATATCCAGATATTTCTCCTGATCAAAGGTATCATCATCAATCACATCCGTATCCCCAACTGTGAGAATCAACGGTACCCGGCTGATATATTCTTTTTTCAGATCCTCGGCTGTAAAATCACAACAGCTATCTCCTACAATCTTATATTTCATAGTTTTCGCCTTTCAACTCTTTTAGAACTATTACACGTGGTTTTTAATACTACATATGATAGCATGTTAAAACACGAATTGCAACCTATTCTTATACGAATTCATAAGTTTTTCATGATTTATAAATTATTTATCTTTTATTTACCTTTTTCAAATTGTTTTTTTATACCTTTCATAGTATAATTTCAAAAGTTTGTATTATACATTCAATATAATAGTGAAGGAGTACGAAAACGTGAATTTTTTAGTTGATCTGATCAAAGGTGTTTTTGTCGGTATCGCAAATGTTATCCCGGGGGTCAGCGGAGGTACAATGGCGGTTTCATTCGGCATCTATGACAAGCTGCTGAATGCAATCTCCGGTCTCTTAAAAAGCTTCAAGAAAAGCTTTCTTACCTTGCTTCCGATCATGCTCGGAATGGTAATTGGAATTGTTGGTTTTACTTATATTATTCCGTGGCTGCTTGCAAACTTTCCATTTGCAACTTCCTGTGCATTTACAGGACTGATCATCGGTGGTATTCCAGCGATCTTGCGTTCTTTGAAGGACGGCTGGCAAAGTGAGGAAAAGAAATCTCTGCTTGTGAATATTCTTGTATTTTTGATTTTACTTGCCGTTGCAATGGCAATGGTGTTTTTAAACGGGGACAGCGAAAGCGGCATTGCACTTACCGCAAGTGCCGGTATGATCGTGAAGATCTTCTTCATGGGTATTATCGCAAGCGCAACTATGGTAATCCCCGGTGTCAGCGGTTCTCTGGTGCTTATGATCCTCGGATATTACTTCGGTGTTATCAATTCTGTAAAACAGTTTGTAGAAGCACTCCGCACACTGAATCTGCAGGGCATGCTGAATCAGCTTTACATCCTGATTCCTTTTGCAATCGGCTGTGTACTTGGAATCTTCTTTATCTCCAAGCTCATAAGCTATCTTCTGAAGCATTTTGCATCTGCGACGTTCAGCGGAATCTTCGCACTTGTAGCATCTTCTCCGATTTCGATCTTCTATAAGGTGAATCAGGAATACAGCATGAAGGGAACTTCCGCCACCTCCATCATCGTCGGTGTGGTTCTGCTGATTGCCTGTGTGGCATTAACCTTATTCATGGAAAAACTCGGAGCACCGGAATCTACGGTGTCCGAGTCTTAGTTACAATTCCTTTCTCCACAAAGCTGTCCGGCTGATAGGACAGCTTTGCCTGGCGAAGTCCCGGGATTCCCATATCTTCTTCCCGGTTTATATAGGTATAGTCCGACAGTTCCCGTCTGACGAATTCCCGATTAATCATGGCATACGCACCTTGTACATCTGCGTATGCCTTTTCAAAATGTACGTCAAAGGTGTCTTCCGTCAACCGTTCTCCCAATGTAAATGCAACAACCTTGCCCCCTGCACGGATCAGTCCGCCGATCATGCCAAACATCTTCCGATGCGCAAGCGCATAGGCAATAACTGCTTTCTCATTTTCCTTATCCCCATCGTGTTCCGGGTTGTTCTCACGCGCCCATTCTTCTTCTAATTCCAGGCATTCCCTCCAGTTTTTCTCATTGATCCGCTCATACTGATAATCCGGATAATTCTCTAAAAACCGGTTGATATGGTTTCGCTTCGCATGCAGCTTCTTGCCTGCAAGTGTCGCAAGCGACTCCTGTCTGTACAGATAATCAGCACTGTCCCTGTCATATTCAATCTGATACTGTCCCGGATACCAGCGTTCGATCATCTCGAACATTTCCGGCTCCACCATATACATAGCAAATGGCAGATTACTTTCTTCAAAGTAATCTACCACTCTGTCAAATGCATCCTTCGGATCGTGTTCTCCAATCGGGAATGTAAACGAAGTTGGTACTCCGTCCTCCACTCTGCAAAATACAAGCATGTCCTCTAAAATCGTGAATTTCGTCTGATAGAAATCACACCAGAACAAACTGTTTGCAACAGAGAATTCGCATCCCCTGTAATGATTGTACTGTAAATAATGATCTAATAGTTCTTTGGTCTCAATACTCGGTCTGATAATATCCATATTTATCTATTTTCCTTCCAATAATGTATCGACGTCATTTCGTCCGTACGCACATAATTGTTTGCGGATTTCCTGAATTGTATACTCATCTGCATGAATTTCTACCTTATCCAGCAAATGATCCACATAGCCGCACCACTTCTCGTAGATACGAACCAGATCCTGTTCCGTCGGTTCCTTCTTCTTGTGATCGTTTAAGGAAACCGTACCTGACATAATCTCCTTCATCGTGAGTGTCCGTGGCTCAATGCCATATGCAATATAGCGGATCTCTTCCGTACGAACCAATGCACAATCATACATCTCTACCAGCAGATCCTCGATACAGTCATCTGCAATATTAAAATGATGATAATATGCTTCGATTGGGCGGTGCGCCGGACGATCTGCTGCGTCCTCTTTGTTATACCAATAGAAGTCATCGTCGCTTGCAACGTTGGATTTTGCACGTTTATTCTTCTTAGAACCATAAGAGGAAAGTTCTTCATTGATGCCAAACATCGTCTCGACCGGCACCTTTGCTGCCTTCAGATCTCCCATGATGGCTGCGCCCATCGCCTCTGCTTCCCGTACAGATGCAGCAAGTGCTTCGTTGCTGATATTGATTTCCGGAATATCCGGTCCAAATGCAGAATCTGTAAAGTCATCATTTACAGCCTCCGTCTTCGGTTCTGCATCCGTTTCCGGCTGTTTCTTCTGCTTTCTTACATGTTTTTTCTTCTGTTTCTTTGGAGATTCAACCGATGTAACTGCTTCTACTGATTCCTCTGCCGCTGTATCTGCTTCTGGCTTCTGTTCTGCCTGAATTTCTGTATTCATCGCTTTCTGATCTTCTACGGCATCTGTGGATGCAGAAGCTGTATCCTCTGCAGAGTCTGCCACATCCGGCATCTCCGATATTTCTATTGCATCTTTTTTTATTTCCATGATGTCAGCCGCATCTTCTGACACTTCCACAGATTCCTCTGTCTCTGTTACAATTCCCGGAATGCCTGCATCTGCCTGCATGGTATCCTCCGCCTCCTGTTTTGGATTCCGGCGTTCTTCTTTGACTGCCTTTGTATCAATCTCCTGTGTCGGTGCATTTGCCTGAACCGGATCGATCTTCAGAGAACCAGGTACATCAAATGCACTGTCAAGCTCTGCATCATACTCGTCAACTTCTACACTTTCATACTCTTCATAGGAATCATCTGCATCCGCTGTATCGACGTCTTCATAATCGCCGTCCTCTGCATATTCATCCTCGTATTCATCATCATAACCAGTGTCTTCTGGTGCAAACGCAGAATCCTCCCCCGGCATATCCAGATTATCTACATAGAAATCATCCGATAACATGGCATCCGCATCATCAAATACCGTTTGCCCTTCGTCCGGCTGTTCGGTATCTTCATACTCTGTGCCATCCTCAAACTCATCATCGTCCTCGTCGCGTCGTCTTGATCTGCTTGCGATCACAGCAATCGTCGCAATAATCATAATCAGAAATAATGCTAACAATGCGACAAAATATATCATTGAAATCATTGATCGATCCATATCATTTCCCAGCTTTCTATAAAAATAACCACTCCCAAAAATGAGAACAATCCTTTTGTAGTATACTAAAAATAAATTCAATAATCAACAATATGTTGTAAAATGATTTTTCCTTTGTTATAATTTCCTAAGAATTTATCTGTTATACAGGAGGCTATCATATTAAAATGGCAAAGAAGATTAGAACAAGATTTGCACCGAGCCCGACCGGCCGGATGCATGTAGGAAATTTGAGAACCGCTTTATACGCATACCTGATTGCAAAGCATGAGGGTGGCGATTTTATTTTGCGTATCGAAGATACGGATCAGGAGCGTGAGGTGGAAGGTGCTGTCGATATCATCTACCGTACCCTGAAGGAAACAGGACTTGAGCACGACGAAGGTCCGGACAAGGACGGCGGCGTTGGTCCATATATCCAGAGTGAGCGCCAGAAGCAGGGCATCTACCTGGAATACGCGAAGAAACTGATTGACAAGGGCGAAGCTTACTACTGCTTCTGCGATGAGTGCCGTCTGAAGACACTTGTCACAGAATTCGAGGGAAAGACCATCTCCCGTTACGACAAGCACTGCTTACACCTTTCGAAGGAAGAGGTTGAGGCAAATCTTGCTGCAGGCAAGCCATATGTTATCCGTCAGAACAACCCGGAAGAGGGCACAACGACATTCTCTGACGAGCTGTACGGCGACATCACGGTTCCGAACATCGAGCTTGACGATATGATCCTGATCAAGTCCGACGGTTTCCCGACCTACAACTTCGCAAATGTTGTAGACGACCATCTGATGAACATCACACATGTTGTCCGCGGAAATGAATATTTATCTTCCTCTCCAAAGTACAACCGTCTCTACGAGGCATTTGGATGGGAGGTTCCAACCTATATCCACTGTCCACTGATCACGAACGAAGATCACCAGAAGCTCTCCAAGCGTAGTGGTCACTCATCTTTCGAGGATCTGTTGGAGCAGGGATTCCTGACTGAAGCAATCATCAACTTCGTTGCATTGCTCGGCTGGAGCCCGGAGGATAACCGTGAGATCTTCTCTTTGCAGGAGCTGGTAGAAGCATTTGACTATCACAATATCTCCAAGTCCCCGGCAGTTCTGGATATGACAAAGCTCAAATGGATGAACGGCGAGTACATCAAGGCAATGGACGACGAGAAGTTCTACGAGATGGCACTTCCTTACATCAAAGAAGTCGTTGGCGACAAGATGGATGCGAAGAAGATCGCCGCTATGGTAAAGACAAGAATCGAAGTATTCCCGGACATCAAGGATCAGATTGATTTCTTAGCAGCCGTACCGGAATACGATATCGCAATGTATACACACAAGAAGATGAAGACAAACGCAGAGAATTCACTGCAGTTATTAAAAGAAGTTCTTCCAGTCCTTGAGGCACAGGAAGCCTTCGACAATGACAGCTTATTTGCAACGCTCTCTGCGTTCGGTAAAGAGCACGAGTACAAGACTGGATTTGTAATGTGGCCGCTTCGTACAGCTGTATCCGGCAAGCAGGCAACACCGGGTGGCGCAACCGAGCTTATGAGTATCCTCGGCAAGGACGAGACACTTGCAAGAATCAATGCTGCGATTACGAAGTTAGAAAATGCATAATTTCTTTGACAGACAGAAAAACAGGGACTACCTCAAAAGGGTAATCCCTGTTTTTATTTAATCCAGTATATCCTTATCTTGAAAATATAAAGTCCCACATACAATCACACAAAGTAATCCGAACAAGGCAATCACAAATCCACTCATTGGTTTTACACCTTCAAAATTGATATAGGAACTTCTCTGCCACATCGTATAACTTCCCGGCAGCCACCAACAGGTATAATAAGCAGATAGAATATAGATTCCACACGTTGCAGCAAAGCTTATAACCGGTGTAAATAAGA
Source organism: Lachnospiraceae bacterium UBA4711 (assembly GCA_002404515.1). GTDB lineage: Bacteria > Bacillota > Clostridia > Lachnospirales > Lachnospiraceae > Coprococcus_C. Next base: position 15,597 of record DHJV01000106.1, read on the forward strand.
AACTGAATAGCATCTGTACCTCTGTCATCAGCACAGATATGGCAAATGGCAGCACAACGGAAATCAGAATCATATCGGACTGACTGACATAATTCATAGAATCTCCATACAAATGTCCAAGCAGATCCACAGAAAAATCCGCACTTAGCTTTGCTCCATGCACACAGGCACTAATCGTGCAGGTTACAGCAATTCCAATATAATATAGGAAAACTGTCATCAGACACCAGAACATCTTCGCAATCCACCAACGAATGCGGGAGCCGCCCGCCGGAAGCACAATCGCTCCATACTCATTATAATCCTTACACGGATAATACGCGGTCAGATATGCTAGTCCGATATGGAGCATAAACCACGAAATCGGAATCACGAACGTCGAATCGGGACTGAATTTATAGATATACATCCCCTGCATAATATACAGATAATAATCCGCCGCCGTTCCACTTCCGGCAATCGTCCCCGCATCGTATAGGTTTGCAGCATATTCCGCAAAACCGGCAGACATCAGTGCTACAACAAGTGGTATGATCAGAAAACGGGCACCATGCCGGAACGTCCCAAGACACATATCCCGCCAGAACATCTTTGCTGTTCTCATGCCACTCCCTCCTTCTGCTTACACACAACTGTACCGTCTTTGATCTCAATGATCTCATCGCTCAAATACTCCAGTTCTTCCCGATCATGGCAGGCAATGATAATCAGATGATCCCGTTCCCGCAAATCCACCAGCACCTTCTTTACCTGCTCCACGCTTGCTTCATCCAGCGCATTGATTGGTTCATCTAATACAATGATATCCGGTTCCCCCATAATTGCATTTGCGATTCCAAGCTTCTGTTTCATTCCGAGTGAATATTTCCGATAAACACGCTTATCCTTCGGATCAAGCTGCACCCGCCGCATAGCTTCTGCTACATCCTCTTTGTCTATATCCCTGCGAAGCGATGCCAGCATACACAGATTCTTATATCCTGTATATTGCGGCAGAAATGCCGGATTCTCAATCAACGCCCCAATGCTTTCCGGAAACTCGATATCCTTCATAAGTACTTTCCCATTGATACTGACCGTTCCTGCGCTTGGTATCATCAATCCGCAAATAGTTCGCATAAGCATGGTTTTTCCACATCCATTTTTCCCTTTCAGACCATAAATTGCTCCCGAATGGAATTTCAGATTGATATCATGTAAAATCGGCGTTTTATGTATTGTCTTCGATATATTTTTTAATTCAATCTCTATCATAACACGTCTTTTCTCCTTCCTTTTAAGAACAGCCAGAGTATAATAACCAGCGTCCCACCGACTGCCATAAGCACGACCTGCTGCCTGCTGAAAACAACCGATTGTAACGGGTTCAACATTTCCATCACAGAAAATCTGCCATCATTGTTTTCCATCATAACTGCACTCCACATGATATATAAAGCAAAAGGAATCACAATCGCACTAAACATACTCTCGACCCGTTCTGCCACGCATACAGAAACAAGTGCCAGAAGTCCTGCAAACAGACCATCTAAAAGGATAAATGCCAATGCATACAATGCACCGTTCGTCTCATACAGTCCAGAAAACAAATTCACATCCAGAATTCCAACTGACATAAATCCCAGTCGTTCCGGCATACGAAGTGGATATATTGTCATAACCGCCATCAAATCTAACAGCAACGGAATCATCACAGCGCTTGCTGCCATCACAAACACTACAACTGCTTTTGCCATATAGTACCCACGTCTGGATGTATGCAGTAAAATATTCTTCAGATAACCTGTTCTGATGTCTTCATAATAAGTTCCCGCATATGGTAATGCTGCCAGAATCGGAAGTAACGCATAAAACAGACTGTTCGTCACGAACTGATAATCTGTTCCAATCCATGTCTGCATCACAACTTTTGCATCTATCGTATCCCGAAATGCATTATGAAAAAGTACGATGTCGCCGATTGCCATAACCATTCCTAACAGCAATGCCACATAAAATCCACGCGACCGAAAAGCTCTGTAAAACTCAAATTTAATGACTGGTTTCATAGGCTCGCTCCTCCATAATTCTTCCCTGTTTTTAATCGGATGCGGACGGCATCTGGATACAGCGACACCACATATTCAAACTCCATATTTGAAAGATTCTCCCATGTTTTCTCACGAAAGCACACACGAGACACCGTAGTTACAATCCATATATCCTGTTGCATTCCGGGATTCAATTGTTCATCATAAAATTTGTTTAATTTTGCCCCCATGAACGGATCATAGGAACTTCCCCATCCTTTACATACAAATCCCTCTCCCAGCACAGCTATAACATTATCCCATGATATTGCATCTTCTGAATCATTTCGAACTGTAAACCGCACACATACAGCTTTTTCATCATCTGTCACGTCATCCGCCACTCCAAAATAAGTAGCATATTCATCTGCACTCAAAAGCAGAAAGTCATCTGCCTGAATTGCAAGCTCTCCATAATAAAATTCCTGTCCCTGTTCCACATACATCACATTGCTTTTCTTCTCCTGATTTAAGTTCACGACACGAATCGCCCATAACAGAAAGCCAAACAGAATCAAGAACACAATCACCTGTCTTTTCACGTACCTATCCTCCTTAAAATCAGCTGCCTGTTTTATTCATTTTCTGTTTTTGGCAAATCATACAATGGTACCACGGTGTCTGATATTGTCTGATTTAACCATGTGTTCTGCCTTTCCATGCTCATAGTTCCTATATACATAAGTTGTCTTTCCGGATGTTTGCCGTCAATTCCCTCCAACATCTTATAACCTATTACACATTCCAATGTTTCATTTGGTTGTAATGTATACCACGAAAAGTGATGAATGCGGTCTTCGCCTTCTGTATGCTGTGGTTTATCAAAATAGATTATACTATCCGTATATTCATCATAACTTTTCTCCTCGTTGGTTCGAATCAAATAAAGCGAATAATCTGACAGTTCTTTTTCATCATTGGATTCATTTGTCACCCGCATTTTTACAAAATAATAATATGTTTTTACATGCACACATCCAAGGCTGTATTTCGAATAATCGATTTGCCGGATGATATTATCAATCTTTTCGCAATAATCTTCATAAGAATAATCATATCTGTGCAAAGACAGATCATAATATTCCGGATAATCTTCATACATTCTATCAGAATCGTATTGTTCAACTTCTGGCACTATCTCATCTGATTCCGGTACTCTCTCATCACTGAAATATTCTGCTTTGTATCTCGTCTGTGTCTCGATTTCTGTATCCTCTATCATCTCATACCCCAGAAATTCATATGTAAGAGATCCTAGCTTAAAGCTATGGGAATTATCCAAGGTTGCATCACTATCTGTATTCGATGCAACCGTTGTGTTATCCTGTTGTTTTTCTTCTTCCTGCTCCATATACCGTTCAACAGGATATTCCTTATCCCGTTCATTTTTTACTATATAATTCCAACAAGCGACGCCAGCCGCCAGCAATATAACTCCCGCTGTAATCCACTTAATTTTTTTCATTTCCCTCACCTTTGTTTTCATAGGGGAAACTGGATCTTGCCAATTTCCCCCTGTGTTTTTTAACCATATATAGTATAAGTACCTATTGAATCAGGACTCCAGTATCCAGATGTATCAACTGGCTGATAACTTTTTCGTTCCATATGCAGTTGTGCTGATGGATTATTTTTGGTATCAATTCTCCATTCAAATACATGATTGGTAATACTTGCCTTTGAACCAGTTGGAATCACATGTTTATCAGATGCAATATATGTTGTACCAGCACTCAGTCCTTGAACCGTATAATAGATTGCCGGTCCCGAGACAGGGTGAACATACACTTTTGAAGTATCTTCTTTTACCTGCCATGCACAATCACCAGATACATTTACATTACTAAAAGAATACCATTTGTCACTTGAATTCTTTGCTTTTGCATTCGTTCCAAATCCTACCACAGCTGTTACAGACAGCATCATTGCCATCGCAATTGTTACAATTGAATTTTTCATTTTTCCTTTTCTCATAAGCTTCTTCCTCCCATTTCTACTTCACATGATTTTTTGCAAACTCCTTCAACCCTTCCGGTTCCTCTGGTTGATACCAAGTTCCCCGGCAGCAAAGGGATGATAACGATGCCAGCGAAACCGCAACTGCACATATGGCATTTCCATGCTTCACGAACCACTTCTTAACCTTTGTTCTCATAAGCGCCTCCTTCTCCTCAGTTTTCCATCATCCAAATGGTAATTGCACTATAGCATGCTTTTATGATTTTCTGTTGAAATCTGCTACGAACGGTCAAAAATAAGGGATGAACGAACATTCATCCCTTATTTTTGACCGTT
>DHJV01000073.1:0-14931 GCA_002404515.1 Lachnospiraceae bacterium UBA4711
CAGATAACTAAAAATTATCGATCTCCTTTTTGCTAATATAGATGAATCCTGCTTGCCACTCACGCAAATTTTAATCACCCTATCCCATGTATAATTAAATATTTCTTGATTTTAGTATCATCGTTACATGCTCAATAATCAAGATGTCTTGCACAAATGGTCGAAATTTTAACACTTTCGGTCAGGCAATGCGATTTTTGAACGGAATGTGTGTGTATTCTTATCAAAATCATAGATATATACCCCCTCATGTCTGCGCACGATTTTCTCTATGCTCTGCATGCCAATTCCATGCTCCTCTTTATTTTTTGAGGTGATGAGTTTTCCTGCCTTATCCTTCTTTATTTCCCCAAGATACGAATTTTTTTCTTCTATAACCATCATGCCGGAATGCTCGTTCACATCCACACGTAATTCGATAAATCCCTGATTACCAGCCGCTTCATACGCATTTTCCAGCAGATTTCCGAATAGCACTGTCATCTCCGTGTCATTCAGATCAGATAGCACAGCTCCCCGAATATCAACCGCCAATGATATTCCTGCCTTGTCACATACACTCTGATAATATTGCAGGATCACGTTTAACACGGCCCGATTGCAAAACCTTTTCTTCGTAAGCTTCGCATCCACGCAATCCTGCAAAAGCTTCTTCGCTTCCTCAATGTCTTCATGTTCCAATAAACTCTGTACCGTGTATAGAAAATGCCTTGTATCATGAATCACCGCATGACATGCCTGATTCTCTTCACGAACCATCAGAACTTCCTGCAATCGAACCTGTTCCTGTTTTACCCTCTGTTCCTTCTTGTATACATAATTATAGATGCATAGCAGACCTATAATTATCAGGACAAGCACAATTACAATCACACATGTCCATACATAAGGCAGCGCTTGCTCCATATTATTTATAAAAATAAGAAATCCGATCAGAAAAAAAATGACGATTCCCTGCATGAAAAATAGAATTTCAGATACCTTTCTTTTCATAGCTTTCCCTTATCCCCTTCGCAGATATTCTTCATATTTCTTACAAAACTCCGGATACATACGCCTGGATATATGCGCCCTATACTTTCCTTTCGCCAGAATTATTTCATTCTTTGTAAACCGACTCACATAATCCAGATTTACCAGAAAACTCGTATGAGATTTGCAAAATCTTACCTGATTCAGTTTTTGCTCCCAATCCTCCAGCTTTCCCTTCACTTCATACTTGGCATCCTTTGTGCATATGTACACACAACGCCTTTGATTCTCAATCATAACAATATCTGCTTCCCGACAGACAATCGTCTCTCCATTCTGCATAATTGTGATTTTAGGATTCGTATTCCGATACGCCACCAACGCATCTCTCAGATTCCGCTCGATTCGATCCGGCAAAGATGCCTTTTCGATATACCGAAACACCTGAAAGTCCATCGCATCATCCAGATACTGTTCCGTAAATGATACAATGAAAATCAGTGCATATGGATTTTTCTCTTTGATCCTCCGTCCGACCTCAATTCCACTTTTCCCCGGCATTTCCACATCCAGAAATACGATATCTGCCATCTCCGGTTCTTCCAGAAGCTTCTCCCCATCTGTAAATGTCTTTATTCCTACCTCTATATTATTTTGCCGAAAAAAGCTATCAACTATTTCACTCAGATATTCTAAATATCTGCTATCATCGTCACATAAAAATATATGTATCATCTATAAAATCTCTTCCCTCTCAATTACTATAATGTCCTCTGATTCCTTCGCTTCTTGATCCATATTATGAACAAGTGAGAAAAAGAACAGCCACACGATGGCTGTCAGGATAGAAAAAATACTCACCAAATTAAAGATTCTACGTTTCAACAGATATTGCCCCCTTATACCAACCACGTTTCTTTTATATCATACTAAATTTCAGATTGTATATCAATCATACAATCGATTCTTTACGAATCTTAATTTCCAGAATACTTCTGAAACGCTCGCTGTTTTCATCCGACAGTTCGGACTGATCTGTCATAAACAGTGGAATATTCAGCACATCATCATCAAGCTTCAGAGAATCCATATAAATTACAATCACAAAATTATTTGTTTTTTATGCTCATCGGTCACTTCTTTAGGTGGTATCCTATCTACAGATACTTTACTTTAATTATTTCATTCCGCAATTATTACATGTCCACGTTCTTCAGCTGCATACATAGGTTCTGTTTATAAACGTTCGCGTATCGGTTTTGCAGTTCCGCAAGAGCAGATTGTCTCATATCTGTCATTCATCTTACCACACTGCGGACACACCCATACCGTTCCCGTAGATATGTCGCGTTTCATAGCTTGTACCTTATCCTCTGCAATCCTGCGCTGTATCTCTATCTCATCAAATTCAGGCTCTCTGGGTTTTATAAACAGTGTAATAATATATGCAAATACTCCAAACAAAAATCCGAGCACATACCATGCAGATGATTCTCTTCGCTTTTTTTCCATTGCAGCGCCACATATATACGCCCACACACATGACCATAACAGCATAAAAACCAATCGCATTTTCTCTTTCCCTCTCTTACAAACTATTGATCTTTGCATTTATCATTCTCTGATTTTTTCATGCCACAATTGCATATGAATACATGTCCGGAATTTTCCATACCGCAGTTATTGCATATCCACGTTTCAACAACCGGTTTTGCTACCGCGTGCGAAATAACCCTCGGTGGTTTCCGTTCCCCACACGCACATGCATATACTTTTGAATCATTCACGTTTCTACACACCGGACATATCCAGACACGACCTGCCTCAATATCCCCCTTCATTGCACGCGCTCTGTCTGCCTGTACAATTCTTTCAATATCTACTTTGTCCACTTCTTTTATCTTAGGTTTTATAAACCACCACGCAACCAAATATGCCAATCCACCAAATATAAAACCAAGCACATACCATGCTGTTGGATCATAGTTCTTTTTTCTCACTTCTTCCCCACATACAAAGGCCCAAAAAATCCCTGCTATCACATATACAATTCCTGCTATCATTGACGTCCTCGCTCCTCTATTTCCTTAATTTTTTCAAATGCTGTACCCGCTTTTATAGTACTTGGACGCATTTCGTATTCAACCCCCATGTCGATTTTTGCAGATTGCGATGCAGTTTTTGCACAGGAACATCTTTTTTTCCAAAATATATATGATAAAATAGAACAGGCATTTTATTAAATTGAATTATTAAAAGGAGACCCCAGACTATGTATCATGTTGTTATTTGTGATGATGATACTTTATTTATAGATCATATGAAATGTTTATTGCTTCGCGCAGGTTTAAAGCCGGAAACCTGTAAATTCTACAGCTATCTTTCAGCAAGTGAATTCGAAGCAGACTTTCCAAACTTCTATACGATTGATTTACTGATCTTAGATATCCAGCTTCCAGATGTAAATGGAACGGTATTTGCCAAATCTTTTCGTGAGAAATTTCCAAGCTCCACGCTGGTTTTCTGTTCCGGGAAGCAGTCTCCAACACCAGAGTCTTTTGAGTCTGAACCATACCGCTATCTGCTCAAAGAATGGTCTGACGAACATATGGTAGAGAAACTTACTTCGATCGTTGCTCATATTCAGACCGAGAAAGCAGAGCCTTTTATCCATGCCGGATGGTACAGCACACAACTGAAGCTCCCGGCCTCCGAGATAATGTATATCGCACGCGGACGTGGCTGTTCGAAGATTTATGTATCTAAGAAAAGCCCCTATTATACTTACAATGACAAGATCTTATGCAAAAGTTCTCTGAGTGATCTGCATGCTTTACTGCATGATTTTTATTTTGCATATGCGCATAACAGTTACTTAGTAAATCTCCAGCATGTAACATACCTGAATACGACCGAACTGACACTATCGGATAATAGCATGCTGTCGATCTCTCGCTCCAGACAGAAAGAGTTTCAGGCAATGTTCTTCCGTTATATGAAATCGCAGGATTAGGAGGCAGTATGGACTATATTATCTTATTATTCAGTTGTATCGCAGAATACCTTATATTTTCGGATTTTTTTGATGCTTTTTTTACAATTCATCCGAATTTCGAACCGATCCGGAATCGTATTTTGATAGCGATTCCTTTCATCGGCATTTATTTTGGTATCAACACATTGCAGATTTCGTATCTGAATATGATTGCGTTCATCTGTCTGTTACTTCTTTACTCTTTTCTTTATGAAGCAAACTTGAAAGAACGACTGCTGTATATCGTATTTTTGTGTGCGGTTTTTTTCGGCTGCGAATTTTTATTTGCAGTCTTATTAAATCTGCCTGCATACCTTTTTCATTCCAGCAGTGTTGCGAATCTGTCCACGATTCCTTGGCAGATATTTACATTGAAGCTCCTGACCTATCTGATCTGCTGCCTGTATAAGCAGACCTCTGTCAAATCCGCGGCCCGCATGGATCGGAAGATTTTCGCATGCTATTTGTGTATTCCAATTGCATGCATTGCAATGATGCTTCTCACATATTATTCCGGTCTGGACTTCGCATTGTCTCCACGCATACGGATATTGCTCTGCGTATTTTTTGCGATCATGCAGTTTGGCAATATTCTGATCTTCCGCGCATTCCAGAGATACACGGAGCAGCTCAATCACAACCTGCAGAACAGCCTGATCATCTCCGATCAGTCGCTTCGACTGAACTACTATCAGAAGCTGCTCACAATGGATGAGCATTTGCAGGAGCTGGTGCACGATACGACACATTACATGAAAGCCATCCGCATACTGCTTGACGACGGACATCCAGACCAGGCACTTGCACTCATTTCCGAATTGGATACAAAGTTAGATACAACCATCCTTACGCGCTATTCCAAAAACGATATTCTGAATGCGATTTTAACTGAGAAATCTGAACTTGCCCAATCGCAGGATATCCAAATGTCAATAGATGTACTCCCGGATATTACGTTTGCCGAATTACCGTCCGCGGACATAATATCCATTCTGTCAAATCTGCTTGATAACGCCATTGAAGCATGTCTGGCGCGCAATAATTCTCGTGTTGTACAACTAACTATTACAAAGAAAAACGAAAATAACTTCTATGTGATTATCGTGAAAAATACCTTTGACAAAGCACCGGTTTTACGTGATGGACAATTCGTCTCTAGCAAGACGGACACGAAGCTGCACGGCATCGGCACCAAAAGTATCCGGCATGCAGTGGAGAACAATCATGGTTTTGTCAATTATTCAATCGAGGAAGGTTTCTTCGTGGCGACTGTGGTATTACCGATAGCATTAAACGTGTAGGTTCCTTAAATGCTACAATTAGTTGCATTTCTAAAAATCTCTTTACAATCTGCTGTAATTCATGATACAGTTTCCGTGAAATGAGTGCATATGTAAATAAACCTGAGGAGGTGATTCACATGTTTTCAGAAGCGTTAAAAATTGCAGATAAAAATACGGTGAAATACATGATTGAAGAACTGCAGGATAAATTACAGCAGACCGAGGATGAATTACAACAAGCGGAAGAAAATCAGAAACAAGAAGCGGAACTGCGCAAGCAGGCTGAAGATGAATTACAGCGATCAAAAGAAGAAATTGCTCAGTTGAAAGCATTGTTAGCTAAAAAGCAATAATCCACAATGGCACCTTTTTTTAACGGTGCCATTTTATTTCAAATAATTATTTTGTATTCGCAACTTTACCGATACACGATCGTCTCCTGTGTCTCCCCAGTATTCCGGTTCCAGATTACCCGCACATCCACACCATCTTCATAATTGCCCGATCCCAGATCATAGATAATGAAATCATCACTCACCACCAGCGATTTTATCCTCTTATTCTCATCCATGTTGATTGTAAACAATTCGACTTCCGACGCACCATCGAACGATCTGTATTTTATGCAGACGGTATCATCCACGCTCTGTGCATAAAAAGCATCTCCTTTATAAACATTCAGGCAATACACGTCAGACGCAATCTTCTCCAATTCCTTTTCCTCTTCATTCCAAACCTTTAATTGATGATCCAATAAAACTACCGCATTGTCTGCTAGGTCATATCTGCTTCCATAAATAACGCCCTCATATAAATCAAAAAGTTCCGTATCTACATTGAGCAAGTGCCGCATACGTCCAACCTCGATCGGCTGACTCCAATCCCATTTATCCAGATTCAGACAGTAGTATTGGCGCGCTTTTTGAAGCACCAGATGATGATCCCGGATTCCGAATGCCAACGAACCTTCACCCATATTCTCATAAATAATCTCCGCACGGGTTCCTTCTTTGTCGATACGATAGATTCGATTTCCTATCTGAATATAGAAATACTCATTATAATAATAGAGCTTTGAACGGACAGAATAATAGATTGCATCCCCATAATCAAACGTATAAAATTCCTCATATGTACCATCTGGAGACAACCGGTAAATCACATTATTCCCGCATTTTTTCAACTCATCTACGTGGTCATAATTTCCAAGGTTCACCCGGCTTTGATAGAAATACACATATCCATCCACAACGAGTGCCTCATTTTCGTAATTTCCACTTTGCAGATTAACCTCCTGATTGACTCCGGAAAACGGATTCTCAAACAACCGGTTCTTTGTCTTTTGTTCAGAATGATGTTTGTAAAACACCCTGCCTCCAACTGTACAGACAACAAATATTATTGCAAATATAATTATCTTTTGTTTCCGACTTAAAGACATCCCATTCTCCCTTCAATCTATCGTCAGCCAAATCCGATCACAGGTTTTCCCCTCCATTCCGGTATAGGTATCACGGAATGAAAAGATAATCGTGCAGGTTCCAATATTCGTCTCATACTCATAGTAGAGGTCCTTCATTGAACTAATCTCTTTTTCTTCATCTGGTTTTCCCATCGCGGCAAGTATCTCCTCATATGTGCTTGCCTGACTGAGTCCATTACACAACATAAATTGTTCATCGAACCATATCGTATGAATCGGGCAATTCACCGCTGCTGTCTCCTTCGTGCCTGTATTGATTACCGATACATCAAACTCACCCTTAAAATCGCGCGCCTCCATCTTGCAGATTGCTGTCTCATATGCCTTATATCCATCTATCATCAAAGAGGTTGGTTTTCCCAACATGATCTTCGCGTCACTTTCATTCATGCTGTAGCCTGCATCATACAAATCTGACGTTGTACACGGAAATGTCATAACCTTTCCGGCAATCGCAAATTCCATACTGGATACATCCTTCGTCGTAAATGGAATATCCGCATAAGCAACCGGCTCTTTCTCTTTTCGAAGGCTTACCTTCTCCGATGCCTCAGGATCTGTCAGAAACCAAACGACAAAGCCAATTACTCCAAGTATGATTACTATCATGATTACTTCTTTGATTGCACGCTTTACCCGTCTTTTCTTCTTTGCCTGCAAGTCCTGCATGAACTGCTCATAGACTTCGTCTCTTTCGGTATTCTCTTCCATTGCTATTTCCTCCCATGTTTACTGGTACGAGATTGTCTGCTGTATCTCTCCGGTATGCCGGTTCCAGATCACCCGCGTATCAACAGCTTCTTGCTCATTTTTTGGTCCCAGATCATAGATGATATAATCATCACTTACGACAAGCGATTTTATCACCTTATCCGCTCCCGCATCAATCGTAATCAGTTCGCCTTCCTGCTTGTCATCCAGCGAGTAATATTTTATGCAGATAGAATCATCCACCTTCTGTGCATAGACGATGACTCCTTTGTAAACATTCAGGCAATACACACTTCCTGCAATATTTATTTTTTCCTCCGCATCTTCATCATAGACACTTAAATCATACAGATATATGAAATCACTACCATATAACACATTACTACTTTCAAAGTAGACACCGATCGGTTCTTCCTTCTCCGTTCCGTAGACAACATTCTCAAAAAAGCAGATTAATCGATCTCTTCTAACCGCATCATAAGAACATCTCACATTCGCCAGATGCCGCATACGTCCAACCTCTATCGGCTGACTCCAGTCCCATGCATCCATGTCAAGATAATAGTATTCTGTCTGTTTTTGAAGCACCAGATAATGATCCCGGATACCAAATATCACGTAACTGCCATATCCACCCACATTCTCATAGATCACCTGTGCCTCTGTGCCTTCTTTATTGATGCGGTAAATCCGGTTTTCAATCTGGATATAGAAATATCCCTCATAATAGTACAGTTTGGAACCGATACTATAATAGATCGCATCTCCTTCATCAAATGTATAAAATTCCTCATATATACCATCCGGAGACAACCGGTAAATCACATTGTTTCCGCATTTCTCCAGCTCATCTACCTTGTCATAGTTTCCAAGCTTCACCCGGCTTTTATAGAAATACACATATCCGTCTACAACCAGCGCGTCGTTTGCATAATTACCGCTTTGCTGATCAATCCCTGGATCAACCTCTGAAAATGGATTCTCGAAAAACCGGTTCTTCGCCTTTGGTTCCGATTGTTTTTTTTCATATATCCTGCTTCCAACTACAATTAGACAGGCGAAGAGTGTCACCGCAAATATAACGATCTTTTCTTTCCGACTTAGAGACATTTCGTCCTCCCTTCGACACTAATCACCCACGTTCACCCACATTACAGGTCGAACGCCATTATAAGAATCTGGATAGTCCTGATTCCATTTTCCCTCGTATCCAATCACTAAAATATTGTAATCCTTCATACCCGTTGACCGCAGCATCCACGGTAACCGCTCCGTACCATCAGCCAGATGCCGGGAATATGGATACATCGCTGGAAGCTCCTCGATTATAAGATCTGTAAATATCGCTTTCCGCTTCTGCAAAACTGCCCTCGATGGTCTTCGTCCAAGAACAGATGCATCCGTTAAGCGATTTCCATAATATTGCTCCGCTTCCTTCCAGCTCAGCAGGAATATCTTATTCTTTGTATCCGGTCTGCTCTCCCGTACCTGTACATCCCCGGACGGGTCTACATGCGCAGCAAATCCCACTGTAGATGGATTCTCCAATGTTGTCTCCCGGATACTTGCCTGTTCTTCCTCGTCAAACGCTTCTGCATAGAACTCCTGATTCAGCCATGTCCGTATCTCGGAATCCTCCCATATTACACATTTTAGGTTATCCGAGAATCTCTGATAGGCGATCACATCATGCGATATAAGCAACACTGCATTTCCATCTTTATCCAGCACATCCCAGCAGATCGGATCCTCTGTCTCTGCATCTCCGTCCTGTTCGTAGGTTCCCATCTGCACAATATCTCCAATTTTTGCATCTTTCAGTACCACTGTTTCCAATGCTTCTGTCGTAGCAGGTTCCGGTTCCTCTGTATTGGATTCCTCCGTAGCCACTTCGGTTGACTCCGCCTGTTTTCCACATCCACTTAGTAAAAGCATTGCAAACGCAAGCATGATATACCATTTTTTCATTCTCTATAACTCCTCATACCGAACCTGTCTACGTCTGTTCATTCTCTGATTTCTTCATTCCACAGTTGCAGATAAATATATGATTTGAGTTCTCCATGCCACAATTCCGGCAAGTCCATGTTCCAACAGCCGGACGTTCAGGTGCTCCCTGCACCGGAGCCGGTGCCGACACCGGTTTTCTCACTCCACATGCACATATTTCCACACTGCGGTCATTCGTTCTACGACACCGTGGGCATACCCACACACGGCCTATAGCAATATTGCTTTTCAATGCCCGCATCTGATCGGCGGCTACCATACGCTGGATCTCTACTTCATCAAATTCTGGCTCTTTCTTCTTGATAAAAAGTGTGATAATGTATGCAAAAAAGCCAAATATAAATCCAAGTATGTACCAGGCAGTTGGGTCATATCGCTTAATTTCCATCTCATTACCACACATAAACGCCCAGAAAATACCCCAAATAATAACAAGAATAAATTTAATCATACCTTCGTCCTCCTCTTATTTGTAACTAATGGATTTCCATTTCCCGGTATGCCGGTTCCATATTACACGTACATCCACAGTCTCTTCATATTCATAGTTTTGACCATACTCCGACGATCCAAGATCATAGATGATAAAATCCTCGCTGACAACCAACGATAATATCCTCAATTTTCCATCCGGATTCACCGTGAATAAATCCCCTTCCTCATCTGACGTCAGAGATTTGTATTTTATTGTGTATGCATGATTCTCGTCATTTTCCTGCACATAATAGACGGCATCCTGATAGATATTCATGCATTCAATATCTTCCTCTTCTTTTATTGCTGCATTCGCATCCTGCAGCCGCTTCGGAGAATGCCTGGTAACACCACTGATCATCCAATTATAAAAAGTATCTGCGTCCAGCGCATACACATATTTCAACACACGCATCTGATCAAAGTCGATTGGCGTGTTCCAATCCCATTTACGCATATCCAGATAACGCACTTCATTATGATTTGCCAGCAGCAGATAATGCTCCCGGATTCCAAACATCCGGAAAATACCATTGCCACCGGTATTCTCATAGATAACCTGCGCGCTGCTTCCATCCTTTGTTATACGATACACCCGCTGGCCGATCATGATATAGAAATGCTCATCATAATAATAAAGCTTGGAATTCACGTCATAATAGATGGCTTCTTCATCTTCAAATTCGTAAAACTCCTCATACGTTCCATCCGGAGAAAGACGATATATAACATTATTTCCACATTTCTCTAATGTATCTTTATCATAATTTCCCAGCTCCACAACACTTCTGTACAGATATACATAGCCATCCACAACCAGCGCATCCGCCTTGTAGTTTCCATATTGATATTCAATCTCTTTGTTATTGTCGAAGAAAAAGATATCCGCATGGTTTTTCTGAAATACGATAACCACCACCAGTAACCATGCGAGTAAAACGATACTTACGACTGTAATCAGAACATATAGTTTTATTTTTTTCATACCTTTATTTTTCTGTCTCATACCGCTCCTTGAAATATGCAAGCAGTTCCTTATAATCCTGCATAGAATGATAGAAACGAACCGTATCTGTATATTCACTGCCATTCCATTTATACGCATACGTAACTACGAAACAGGCACCCGGATTCTTGAACTTCAGAATCTTCTCAACCGGCAAAGCTACCTGCTCAAAGGTACCGTTCTCGATCATCTCCTGAAAAACCGGCTTCTCCTGAATCCGCTTCAACAGGAAATCCTTATGCTGAATCATCTTGATTGCTTTCTGCTCCATGTCTCGGCTATCCATTGCCTGTCCGACATGTGTTACACTTACCCCCTGCGCCTGGACAGTCTGAACTCTATATGCACCCAATCCGGTTGCTCCCAGAAAAGCATCCTCGTTCAAGTGTACAACATACGCATGTTTGGCATTATCAATCAGCACCGCATGTAACACATCTGTATATGTGATGAGCTTTCTCTTATAATTTGTCTTGTAGATCAGACAGCAAATCAGCACGACAAAGCTTACGACTCCCAGTATCGTGTTTACCTTTCCATCCTCATAGTCTCCAGTCACTGTCATCCATGCAGTATACAGAATCCCGCCAATCGATGCCAGCAACAGCACCAGCCATGTCAGAAATCCCGGAACTGACATATTCCGTATCGTTCTCGGTGGATAGCTGTATAGCTTCATATCCTGTGCGCTCACAGGTGTCTCCCATTTTCTCTGATCCCAATCCACATCAAATAGTTTTTCTTCGCTCATTTTGTTACCTCTTTCAAATGTAATTTTTTTCATTCTACCGTCTGCATAACAGTTTTTCGATTCATTTTCCGCGAATCGAAGATTTTTTCCGTTAACCCCAAGTTTTGCATGATTCCCTGTTCATTACAATTCATCTGTCCGTTTTTGCATAATCAGATGCAATTTTTGCATGAATCTAGTCAAATTTTTCAACAGCAGATTAAAATGATTATATACTATATTTTATCGCTATACAATAGTGAAGATATATTTTGTTGAGATATATTGCTTGAACAATCAAACAGATAGATTTGATTCTACTCAATGTGTAATTGCTTGCCTTCTTATATTTTATATGATATTATTAGTATGTATACTAATACAATTATAGAGAGGTGATATATTTGCGAAGAAACAGCAGTGAAACAAAGAGAAAAATACTGACTGTATGTGTCCGCCTTTTTTTGGAACAGGGATATAAGAATACTTCAGTCAGTCAGATTGTTGACGAAGCCGAAGTTGCCAGAGGAAGCTATTTGAATTTGTTTCCCACCAAGGATAGAATTTTACTGGAATTAGTTGAGACGATGTTCAATGGGCAGTTTGATGTGGCAAAGGCCATTGCAGACGATACACTGCCTCCAGTTCACGCCTATGCAGTGGAAACGGCGATACAACTTACCCTGACCGAGCTGAATGAAAATCTACGTGAAATCTATATTGAGGCTTATTCTGATCCTGCCACAGCAGAATATATTTATCTGCATACCACAGCAGAATTAAAGCAGATTTTCGGTACGAATTTTCCGGATTATAATGAGAGTGATTTTTATGAGATGGAGATCGGTACGGCAGGATTGATGCGTAGTTACATGGCACGAAAATGCGACATTCATTTTCCACTGGAGCGAAAGCTCAGTCGCTTTTTAACGGCGGCAATGCGTATATATCTGGTACCGGAGGAAGAACAGATAAAGGTGCTTGCTTTTATTCGGTCACTTGATATCGTGGCAATCGCCACAAAAGTTATGTATAAACTGTTTGCAATGTTGGAAATGAAATACGATTTTAAGCTGTCAATGAACAGAGAAACGGAGGTAACAAAATGAAGAAAAAATTATTTTCTTTTCTGCTCACTCTATGTATTGTGTTCTGCCTTGCTCCAATCACGGCCCTTGCGGAAGGCGAGACTGGCGTCGCGATCAACGATACAAACTTCCCAGATGCAAATTTTCTCAGCATTGTCAAAGGGTTTGACACTGATGGAAACGGTTATTTAAGCGATGCAGAAATTGCTGCTGTTGCAGAAATTAAATGTGATAATAAAAGCATCTGCAATCTTACAGGTATCGAATATTTTACCGCATTGATGCATCTTTGGTGCCAAAATAATCAAATAACTTCTTTGGATCTCAGTAAGAATACTGCTTTGAATACCTTATGGTGCTATAATAACCAACTAACCTCATTGGATGTCAGTAAAAATACCGATTTGGATTTTCTGAGCTGCTCTAATAACCGACTAACCTCATTGGATATCAGCAAGAATACTGCTATAGTCCACTTTGCTGGCATTAACAACACCTACCAGATTGCTGTTGACGAAAATCGCAAATTTAACCTTTCTTCTCTCCCTGGCAGCTTCGATGTTACCAAAGCAAGCAATTGGAGCGGCGGAACAGTCAGTGGATCCACATTGACCGTAGATAATGACAAAGATACTGTTACCTATACCTATGACTGTGGCAACGAAACAACTGTCAAATTCACACTAAAGTGTAATAAGGCTAACTATACCGTTTCCTTTAACACAAACGGCGGAAGCTCAGTGGCAACACAGACCATAGAACATGGTGGGAAAGCTGCAAAGCCCAAAGATTCAACCAAAAACGGCTACATCTTCACAGGATGGTACACGGATAAGGCCTGCACAAAAAATTACAATTTTGATACACCTGTAACAGCTGGCATCACCCTCTATGCGGGATGGTCAGAGTGCGATCATTCTGGCAGTACAACCAAGCCTACCTGCGGCACTCCTGCAATCTGCACTATCTGCAAAGGAACGATTGCAGCTACAGGAAATCATACCTACGAATGGCGGAGTGAAAACGATAAATATTGGAAAAAATGCAAATTCTGCGGTAAAGAAACACCAAAAAAAGTGATTCCAAAGCTGATCCTCAATGCACCTGATACGGTCTGCCGTACACAAGATTGTACATTTACCTTTTCTCTTCCTGAAGGATGTACAAACCCTGAATTTGGTTATGAGTTCACCATGATTGGCAGTGGAAACAACGCAACCGTTAAAAATGGTGTGTGCAGCGGAACAATTGAAGCTGATTGGTACGATCAGACCGAAACAAGCTTTAAGCTTACCGTCTATGCCATCACCTCCGACGGCTTCTCGACCAGCACTTCCAAAACCATAGAAATCGTGAATGAGCACACCTACGATTGGCAGAGTGAAAACGGAGAATATTGGCAGAAGTGCAAGGTCTGTGGTAAAGAAACAGCTAAAAAAATAATTCCTGAAATTGCGCTCAGTGGCGCAGACAAGGTCTGCCGGTCTCAGGATTATACCTTCGACTTTACACTTCCGAAAGGGTGCAAACTCATCACCGTGGACTATGTGTTTGAAAAACTCGGCAGCAATCTTCCCGCAACTTTCGAAAACGGCAAGTATACGGTCAAACTCACATCTTCCGGATATCCTGCCGAAGAAAACGGTTTTGAGGTAACTGTCAATGCGAAAACGGCGGATGGCTTTGCAATTAAAGCAGAAAATAACGTTACAATTCTAAATGAACATACCGGTGGAAAAGCCACCTGTATCGTCAAAGCAAAGTGTACGATCTGCGGTGCGGAATACGGCGAGCCTGACCCAAAGAATCACTCTGATCTCAAGCATTTTCCAACAGAGGCAGCAACCAAGATCTCCGAGGGGAACATCGAGTATTGGTATTGTGATGGTTGTAATAAATATTACAGCGACAAGGACGGAACAAAGGAAATAAGCAAGGCTGCTACCATAATTGCAAAGGAAATAAGCAAGCCTGCCACTATAACGACAAAGCCGAACAACAATTCCATATCACCGCTGACCGGCGATACAAGTACCCCTGCTCTGTGGATTGCTCTGCTACTTATCAGTGGTAGTGCCACACTTGGAATAACGATTGTCAGCAAAATGGGAACAAAAAAATAAAAAACAAAGAGAGAGGT
>DHJV01000073.1:14958-24114 GCA_002404515.1 Lachnospiraceae bacterium UBA4711
ACCTCTCTCTTTGTTTTTTATTTACTTACGATTCCTTCTGCAAATTCCGAATCACGATCTGCTCCTGATTATAAATATGCTCTTTCATAATCTTCTGTGCCGTCTCAACATCGCCCTCCAGAATCGCTTCTGTAATCTGGTCATGCTCCCGGATCAGATTCTCATGATACGAAAAATCTTTTACATATTCAAACCGGTATCGGTACACCTGCTCGCGCAGATTCATCGCAATCGTAATCAGCTTCTGGTTCTTCGATGCCCGGTAAATCGTATTGTGGAAACGCTCATCACCCTCCACGATTGCCTGTACATTCTTCGATTTCACTGCTTCGCGAAATGCCACACACGCCTGTTTGATTGCCGTCTTGTCATCCTCATCCAGACGCTCGCAGGCAAGCTTAACCGACAGCGAATCAATCGCCAGACGCACCTCCAATGCGTCTTTGAGATCACGCACCGTAATCTTCGCAACCTCCGCACCCTTCCGCGGAATCATGACAACCAGCCCTTCCAGCTCCAGCATCCGAATCGCCTCACGTACCGGTGTCCGGCTGACTCCTAGTTTGTTCGCCAGCGTTACCTCCATCAGACGCTCTCCCGGCTGCAGTTCTCCCTGTATAATTGCCTTGCGCAATGTATGAAATACAACCTCCCGAAGTGGAAGATACTCATCGATATTCATATCCAACTTCATATCTGCTACCTCCTTGCTATCCTGTCAAAACTTATCCATTCAGATTTCCATTACCTTCTTCATTCCCCATATACATCATAAATAATTTTATCGTGTATACAATATACATTACTATGCATAGACAAATATTTCAAGTATATTTTTCATTTCTACCAGAGTATTTTTCTCAAAAAAAGTGCCTGATCTTCACAATTCTACAATAATCCACAATTAACTCTAACACGGCTGTGTCACATATACCTCTGAAAGTCCGTACTGCTGCCGGATTTTTTCTGCCGCCTGCTCTGCAGTTGCTTTCTCTGTATATAAGCCAAATACCGTCGGTCCGCTGCCGCTCATGATCGCATTTTCGGCTCCGGATTCTTTCATCGTCTGCTTGATCTCCTCAATCTGCGGATAAAGCTTCGTTGTCACAGTCTCCAGTACATTTTCCATACGGCTTGCCACGCCTGACAGATTTCCCTGCTTCAGAGCTTCTATCATACCCGCAACATCCGGATGGTGCTGCAGCTCATTTGCATGCAGGTTTTCATATACCATCTTCGTGCTGACCGATATCGCCGGTTTCGCCACAACGACATAACAATCCGGCAGTGGTGCCACCTCTGTCAGCACCTCGCCGATGCCTTCGGAAAGCGCGGTCTTTGCCATGATACAATACGGCACATCCGCCCCCAGTTTCACACCAAGCTTCATCAATTCCTGATCACTGACGTCCAGTCCATACAACTCCCGCATCGCATGAAATGCCGCGGCACAATCCGTACTGCCGCCTGCCATACCTGCTTCGACCGGAATTCGTTTCACCAGCTCCACATGGACATGTCCGGTCAGATGATAAGTCTCCCCCAGCAGCGCGATCGCCTTGTAGATGAGATTGCGCGCATCACACGGCACGAATGCCTTATCACACACCAGTGTGATTGTCAGCGTGTCCGCTTCCTCCACCGTAAATGTCAATGTATCATATAAACTCAGATTCTGCATGATCATACATACATCGTGATATCCATCCTCGCGTCTGCGCAGAACATCCAGTGCCAGATTCACCTTTGCATATGCATTTCTCGTTAACGTTTTCATCCTTGAAAGCCTCCCGTTACAAACAATCTGTTTTTATTATACCAACGCAAACGTATCTCCACAATCTATTTATAGAATATATATCACATCGCCCGACATATTGATTTAGTGGCCATAAAAAATCCATGTCACATCTTGCAACATGGATTTCCGTATTTTTCTATTTACTTTGTATTATATAGAAAGATCTAAGATTTCACGATCAGCAGCCGGTCACCCTCCGATACATAATCGGACTCCAGATTGTTCAGCTGCTTGATGGCATCAATCGACGCATAATATTTTTTCGCAATGCTCCACATGCTGTCGCCCTTCTGCACGACATACCCGACGATGCCCGGCTGTGCCGCTTTCTTCGCCTCATCGATCGGCAGGATCTGCAGATCCGTCATCGCCTGACTCTCGCCCTTCGCAAAGACGGAGATATTCAGGTTGATCTGTGCCTTGATCTCGATTTCTTCACTATTTAACAGAGACGCGGTAAGCTGATCGATGCACGGATGGATACGCACCGAATCCTCCTGCGCGAGCGGTACAGTATCCGCCGTATACGAAAATGGAATCTCCACCTCGACACTGCTCATCGGATCATCTCCGGTTGCAATATACAGCACACAGCATTTTACGACGCCGGTGATCTCTGCCCCGCTTTCCCCGACGACAACGTCGTCAATATCGACGTCGCCATACACATGGCAGATCTGCAGCAGCTTCGCCTTATCCCCACCGATCTGTTTTCTGGCAGACACCTTCGCCTTTGCCGCATTGCGTAGCAGCAGATTCTCATAGTCCATCACTTCAAACTGCGGTACAAGCTCCGCGCTTGGCGAATACACATCAGACAGCATCCGGCATGAACAATCCTCATACAGCTTGATATTCATATCAATATTATAGTCACAGCCAAACACGTGATCCTCACCGTCCGCATCCTGCCGGATTGTGATCTCCCCCTTGCCAAGCACATAATCAACATCCAGCACCATGCCCTCTGAAGCACCACTGCAAGGCACCTCACGATAGAGCGACCGCACCGAGAAAATGGACTGTACCGGGAGCCGTTCCTCGCCCCCTTTATATAAGATGAAGATTTCAATCTCTCCACGCACCAGAAGCTTCTCATCGCCCGCCTTCGTCTCCATGTTCCGAAGCGCGACACATTGCCACAGAATCTCCTGGATATTTGGTTTGTTCTGCGGGATTTCCAGCTCCTCCCGCACCTTCAGCACATCGCGCTTCGCAAGTACGACCTGACTATATGTAACGTCCCGGTACTGACAGGCAACGCCTTCCCCCTGCTCAATCCCTGTCGCCGCATCGATACACATCTCTTCATACACATTGACACTTGTTCCAATCAGTCCACGAACCTCCAGCTTACGCGAATTGATCATGCTCACCGTCAGGTCCTCCAACTGGCTGTGGCAATCCACCTGGCTGGAGGAAGACACGCCATCGCAGTTGACAACATCTTCAAATGGAATCTCACTCTGGAACTGGCACAGCCGCGGGATATCGCCCCCTGTCCGATACAACACACGCACGCAGACCGCCCCGGTGATACGCACCTTTCCATCCTCCGGAATCATGGACTCCAGCAGAATATGTCCTTCCTTGGCAACGATTTTTTCCATATCCCCTTTACTATCCGGAATCGTAAAGTCATCATCGACTGTCATCTGTGAATATTTGGACTGCGTCAACACGCTTGTATGTATTTCCTTCTTCGAAAATTCCATAGCTCCCTCCACCAAACTAGATTCTTACCCTCTGGTTTATATGTATTCCGATGTCCCCTGAATTATGATAATTTCCCGTAAATATTTTTCCGCGCATATAGAAGCTATACTTACGATACATTCAATACCGGAAGCTCCAGCCGTGGCAATCGAATTACAATATACGGATACATCGAGGATGTCCCTGTCTGCCCGTCAGGCGTATCGGAATCTGTCCCTGATGCCACACCAGAAAATTCTCCCCGCATCTCAGCCTCCGTCTTCAGATCGGTCTTTATATAGATTGCACGGTCGGTCTTATACAGCTCTTCTACAACCACGCACAGATTGGTGCGGTCATGTTCCCCGTATCCAACCACGATATACAGATGATCCTTCGTCGTGTAACTCATCTGAAACGCATGCAGCTTCTTCTCCTCTATAATCTGCCGCAGATCATCCGGCAGCTCTGTCTCTGCGCACACCGTAAACTCCAGTTCCTGCCGTTCCCGCGCCTCCTGCTTCCGGCACCCGGACGACACACACGCCAGCGCAACCAAAACCAAAATCATAAACTGCCTCCCGCTTCGCCCTTTATTCATGTTTTTCTCATTACAATCCCCCATGATCCCCCATTTCTCCATCCACTTTCTTTCTCATATCCTTGCAGATGATAAAACGTTTCATCTACGCAGGTTGCGCAAACGAAACTATTTTGCTAAAATATATGTGGTTTTTTCCGCCCTATGCGTAAAACCACAAATATAAATATAAGAGGCGTAATCATGTCAAAGAAAATTAACCGAAACGATCCTTGCTGGTGTGGCAGCGGCAGAAAATACAAAGTCTGCCATGAAGCTTTTGATGATAAGATTGCAAAGATTGCACATCAGGGGCACATCGTTCCTACTCATAACTTAATTAAAAATGCAGAGCAGATTGAAAAAATTAAAGAAAGTGCAAAAATCAACATTGCTGTACTGGATGAGATTCAGAAAACAATTCACGAGGGTATGTCCACCGCAGAGATTGATAAGATCGTCTACGATATGACAACCGATATGGGTGGTATTCCGGCTCCATTAAACTACGAAGGTTTCCCATATAGCGTATGTACCTCGGTCAACGATCAGGTCTGCCACGGATTTCCATCACCAGATGTTATCTTAAAATCCGGTGATATCATCAACGTAGACTGCTCCACTATCCTGAACGGCTACTTCTCTGATTCTTCCCGTATGTTCTGTATCGGTGATGTCAGCCCGGAGAAGAAGAAACTCGTCGATGTCACGAAGGAAGCAATGCTCAAAGGCCTGGAGCAGGTAAAACCTTGGGGCTTCCTTGGCGATATGGGGCAGGCAGTGCATGATCATGCTTACGCAAATGGATATTCTGTTGTCCGCGAGATCGGTGGGCACGGCGTTGGTATTGAGTTCCACGAAGAGCCTTGGGTCAGCTACAATTCCAAGGCTGGTACCGAAATGCTTATGGTTCCGGGCTTCATGTTCACAATCGAGCCGATGGTAAACATGGGCAAGCCAGACATCTTCGTCGACGAAGAAAATGACTGGGAAGTTTACACCGAAGATGGACTTCCTTCTGCGCAGTGGGAAATCCAAGTACTCGTTACCGAAAATGGATACGAAATTATTTCCTACTAAAAATACGCGTAGTCGGGCTACATAAATATAAAGATGAGCCATGATTATAATTCTACACAGACGCGCTCCCGCTCACTTCATCACGCAGCGGTACTAAATTCGTGCTGCGCACTCATTAAGTGCCGGCGTGCTTCAATGGTCTGTTTAAGAATTATAATCATGGCTCATCTTGTTTACGGATTTATACGACTACGCTTGCTCTTTGGTTAAAATGATTTATCTATAAAAGGTAACCCTCGGTGGATATACGTGATGTCTTCCACTTCATCATACGTAAAGGCGATATTTACGTTCACCTTGTGGTCGTTCTGGTAGACGTATTCTGGTACGTTGTCGCTGTATCCATAGATGCACAGAGTATCCTGTAATTCAATCTCGTTGCGCTTTTTTGCATGCATGGTATCGAAGAAATCTGCGGTTGCTTTCTGCATTTCATCCTCGGTCATCCGCCCTTTTTCCTGGCTGCACAGATAGAGATTGCTGCTGCCGGAAAGCCCCAGATCTGCGTAGATCTGATTGAGCTGTTCCTTGCATCGGTAGATATTTTCTGTCGACTGGTTTTTCAGTTCGATCTCTGTCATCAGATAATTCTCCTGTGTGGTCGAACCATCGGCGTTTGTCTGCTCCATCGAAATCAACCGGATAGTTGTATTCCCATTTTCACCCTTTTTCAAAAATGTCGTTGAAGTATTCTCGCCCTCCGTTCCGGTTACTATATCATAGCCCGATACGATTCCAAGCTTCTCGCCGACCCGTTGCAGGATTTTCTCCCGTGCAGCTTCGGTCATCGGATCATCACCATAATTCGCATACAGTTTTACCTCTGCTGCCGTCACATTTTCCACGCCATCGCTCATGACCTGTGCCACCATCTGGCTCTCCCGGTCAATCCGCTTTGTAATAAAGATTTGCAGCGCAACCGCTGCCCAGATAAGTACAACAATATATAACTTTTTTTTCGTGCTCATAGTCCTTCCCCTTTTCAAGGTATTTCCGCAGCCTCACATCTGTGCCTGCTGCGTACTAGGAGTGTTGCCATGTTTTACCAGCCTTATACATTTAAAATTTCCGCTTTACTTTATCGCGTTAAAGCGTTATACTGTTGTCGTTGGTTGAAGCTGTGCCAATCATACAAAACCTGTTTGAATTACAGTCACAGCATGGAGGTATATTATGACAATCGGAATTGTTGGACTTGGACTGATCGGTGGTTCCTTTGCAAAAGCATACAGTGACAACGACGAACACAAGGTTCTCGCCTATAACCGCAGCAAGGAAGTGATTCAGGCTGCATATAACGATAAAGCCATTGACGGCGAATTAAATGAAGGAAATATCAAAGACTGCGATCTCATCTTGCTCTGTCTGTATCCGCAGCTTTGCATCGACTATCTGACGAAGATGGCTCCTTATATCCGCAAAGATGCGATGGTCATCGACTGTTGTGGTACAAAAGAGCTGATCTGCGAGTCCTGCTTCCCAATCGCCAAACAATATGGCTTTACTTTTGTCGGCGGTCACCCAATGGCAGGACGCCATTTCTCCGGCTATGCATACAGCACAAAGACGATGTACAACGGTGCTTCTATGGTGCTTGTACCAGAAGACCTGAACGATACAAAATCCATCGAGCGCGCAAAGAAACTGCTGTCTCCGATTCATTTCGGCAAATTCACGATCTGCGACGCAGACCGTCACGATGCAATGATCGCATTTACGTCCCAGATGGCACATGTCGTATCCAACGCTTACGTGAAAAGTCCGACAGCAAAAAATCACGATGGGTTTTCTGCCGGAAGCTACAAAGATCTGACACGTGTTGCATGGTTGAACGAAACGATGTGGACGGAACTTTTCTTAGAGAATAAGAAGCATTTGATTAAAGAACTTGATTATTTCATCACAGCCCTGCAGGAATACAAAACCGCAATGGAAAACGACGATGCAGAAACATTAAAAAAACTCCTTGCAGATGGTAAACACTGCAAGGAGGAAATCGACGGTATCACGGGAGAATAATCTACGCCTGATGATTGGATACAAAGCAGCTGGCAATGCCACTCACCAGCCCTGCGGCAAGCAGATAGATGCCTGCCTGAAAGCTCTTCCAGATCGTCGCACCGGACACAGAGGAACCGGATGATACCTGAGAAGAGATGAAACGTGCAAGCATCTTAGAGATCCATGCCGTTACATTTCCCATATCTACAAGCGCTATGATAATCATACACACAACAATCATACAGGGTATCGCCTTCAGTGGCGGTATCCTGACAAAGGATAACACAAGCATCCCAACCGCGGCAATCAGGATTCCAATCGGAATTCCGCGCCACATGTCAGAAATCAACCCCACATTTTCACAGATCTTCATAATGCTATACCGGATCTGCACCTGCGCATGATATGCTGACAGATCAATGGCTGGTACAAACAGGCTTACCGTCAGCAAGACGGAAGACAGAATGCCAAGCAGCATGCTCGCTGTTACAAATTGATTTTTTTCATTTTGATACTGATTATCCATTGTTTCTCTTCCGCTCCAAAAAATCTCCAACCGTTCCAAGCGTGTAAATCACAAGACCCGCTACATAAAAGACCGGTCCAAGCCCTCTCCCGGCATCATAATTCGATGAGGTTCCAAGCTCTTTTGCCAGTCGGACATTGTCCTCTAACACATGCAGCGACTGCGTATAATGCTTATTGTTCATCACGATAATAAAGATGACAAGCATAACAAGGATTGGTGCAAACCGCATAATCGGATTTGCCGCGTATTTCCGCAGCCATTTGATATAATCACAGGCAGACAACAGCAACATCCAGACTCCGACTAAGATTGCGATAATACCAAGCACCAGCACAATGGTTGCTCCCATCGCCAGAATACTTCCATCTTCTTCTACCATCGAACTCTTCATTCCGATCTCAAACAGATTCGCCTTACGCTTCACATCAAAAAGCTTCTCCCAGATCCAGTTCATAAATGGTGCCAGATATAACAAAATCGAACCGGCAAACGCCAATAACAGATTTATATCCCCACCAATGGACTGAAAATATCCAACGATATCGATTGCCTTGCTCGTATCTGCGGCTTTACGATGGTGCTTTTTCTCCGGTGCCTGCTTTACCATATTTTTTGCAGCAAGCTTCGCACGTTCCTTCGCTTTTGCCTTCTCTTCCTTTTCTGCCCGCTTGATATCCTCTTTCGATACCTTCAGGACGATTGGTTCTTCCAATGGTGCACCGCAAGACTCACAGTAAAGCGCACCCTCTGGAATCTCTTTTCCACATTCCTTACATACCATGTTCCATCACCCTCCAAACCATCATATACAACGATGGCTGCCGAACCATACCGGCTCGACAGCCATTTTCATACTTATGTATTATTTGTTTCCGATCTTGATTCCAAGCTTATCTAACACTCTTGGAGCTGCGGCAGCAATCACACCAAGGTATGCCAAAATCACACCGGCTGAAATACCTACCTTAAGACCATACTCTCTGAAATTAACCGTTGTACCATCTGAATGTGCATAACCGTGACGAATCGTTGCAATCAATACAAATACAAAGATAACGCCAAGAAGAATAAACTCAAAGTATGGAATCGCCTGTAACTTTGCTTTCACATTTGCAATCTGCGGAACAGGAATAAAATCTGCAACCTCCCATGCAATCAATACTAATGAAAGCAATAACAAAATGATTGCAATAAAGCGGTTAAATCCACCTGCTTTAAACAGATTCCAATGCTCTGTGACACCCCAGTAAGTGGCATGTGCCCAAGGGATCAAAGTTGCAAGGAACACAAAAAATGCTCCAACGATCTTCAGTATATTCATAGGATTTTCCTTCACATATCCAAGATATCCATTGAATCCTGCTCCAAATGCTGCTGTGCCGTTGCTTCTAGGCTGATAATAACCGCCCATTGGCTGCTGTGGCTGCTGATATCCCATCTGTGAGTTTACCGGCTGTCCCATTGGCTGCT
>DHJV01000073.1:24282-49112 GCA_002404515.1 Lachnospiraceae bacterium UBA4711
TGTGGCTGCACCGGCTGTCCTGCCGGCTGCTGGTATCCCATCTGTGGCTGTACCGGCTGCTGTGCATTATCGACAGACTGCTCTGCCTGAACTGGAGCTCCACACATTGGACAATTTGTCTGTCCGGTTGGTATAATCGCTCCACACATCGTACAATTCATAAATCTTCCCTCCTACATAACCCTCTTAATTTTAAATAAGAAGTGATAAAAAAATAATAGCATAAACCCCTCGTTCATTCAAGGAATTTATGCTAGATTGTGACTATTTTATTACATATTTTACATATTCTTCTTTTTAGAGTTCATATTGAAGAACTTTACAATTCCCCAGATTAAACTTGAAGAAGTCCTCATTATCCAGACTCTCAAAATATGAGTTGATCACCCGGCATACACCACCATGACTGATCACCATGACTTTTTTATCTGCATAACGCTGCTTGATATCATCCAGGAAATTATACACACGCTGTACAACCTTAAGCAACGATTCGCCCTCCGGATACTGATAACCAAACTGTACCCATTGCTCCATGAATCCCGGTGTTCCCTCATAGGTTCCGTCGATCACGCCATAATCGCGCTCTGCAAGGCGGTCATCCACCTCTACCGGTACACCGATTGCTGCACCGACAATATCTGCAGTTTCTTTCGCACGCACAAGCGGCGATGAAATAATGAGATCTACATCCGTATCCTGCATGCGCTGTGCCAGCTCATGTGCCTGTGAGATTCCCTTTTCCGTCAATCGCACATTTGCTCTTCCACAGATTCGAACCTCTATATTATACTGTGTCTGTCCATGTCTTGTTACATATAATTTCATAGATACCCTCTTCGGAATAATACTATTTATATCCAATCTTCGTTATGATACCATAGGAATTTTCTTTTTTCAACAAAACAGCCTTTCAAAAAGGCTTTCCTAACTTATAAAAGTTATTTTTTTATTTTGTTTCTTTATTTATGAAATATGCCGTCAAAACATCCATAAAATAATATTTTTCTTCCGAAAATGGCCAGACATACCCACTCCGATGCCGAAAAGCAAGCTTTCCCACCTTCTGTGCCTGCATTAGCTGCAGTTCAAATTCCCGGCTGCCTGCTACCTGACATGTAATACCCTCTACGTTCTCCGGCAAGATCTGTGTTTCTGTCTGTGCCGTCAGAATCTGTTCCCATTCCTCCGTCCAGATCTGGGCGTATTCCGCCAGCCGTTCTTCCCGCGCAGGCAACGCCGCATAGATCTCGTTCGCCGTAAAAACCGCAGCCTTTGTTGTCGTCATAATGGCTTCCATCAGCCGCTTTGCAGCCTGCACATTCATTTCCTGCATCATAGCGGCTGTCCTTGGCAGCCTGTGCAGATCCTTTCCATATAATTGCAGCAGCCCTGCAAACCGCGCATTTAACTGACTGGCAAGTCCGCACACGACACTGAAATCAAATGCCTTTTCAAATCCTGAAAATATTGGCTGCTGTGCTGCCACCGACTCCAACACCTGCCGCAGATATTCGGACAAATGCAGGTCGTCCCCATTTGCAAGCAATGACTCAAAAAATCGTTCTTCTTCCTCATAGATCTCCCAGAATCCCAAATCCACGCAGGCACACTGTTCCTCCGATAATCCATAACGCGCCCGTGCCGCCTGTATATCCTCCATCGTCCGGTCAATCAGCACAAACCGCACATAGGGCGCAAGCATTTCCAGATCCAGGTCATTGCATCGACCGGCGCCCCAGATAGCAGCCACAGGTTTCGCTTCCAAAGGTGCATTTGCCGCCAAAGCAAACGCCTGATCCCGCAGCTTGCCATGTCTTGCCAGATATTCCCGCCGGTAATAGCTCTCTATCCCCTCTAAGACATATCTGGTCAATGTCTGCCGGTATTCCGTCCATACGGTTCGCATCGGATCTGAATTTTCAGTTTCAATCATTTTTTCATAGATCATCTTCTACACGCTTTCTGCATTTACATTGTAAATCCTGCATGATTCTCTGCATTTCATCTGTATAAAACCGAATATACAAAAAAAACACCGACTCCGCAGCTTCTTCTGCAAAACCGATGCTTTTACGAGTGGGCCGCCGGGGGCTCGAACCCCGCACACCCTGATTAAGAGTCAGGTGCTCTACCAAATGAGCTAGCGGCCCGTAGTGAATTTTCACTTACCATGTGTTCTTCATCAGAACAATATGGAGTATACAACATTCATTTACAAAATGCAAGCTTTTTTTCACAATTTTTTCAAAATTTTTTCTAAAAACCCGCAAACCCTTTATTTCCTTAACTTTTTACATGCACTGATCGTCTCCAGCCGGTTCAGAATACAACATACCGTATGAATATTGCGTCCAAGATTCATCAGTTTTCGATTCAGACAGGGATTCGAATACACTGCATTTGTTAGTTTGAAACCACATTTTTTTCTTCCCATAAGAGACTCCGGCATGTATCTTACTACCATAGTATGCACCGGAATCTCTTTTTTTACACATTTTTGTTATTTCTTTTTTGGTGGCTTGATGACCATACGGCAGATTGGATTTCCCATTGCGGAGAATTTCTCTTCATATTCCGTCATGACATTTCCTTCTGCATACTCGCTGTGATGCAGATCAAACGTATAGTTCACCATCTCCCAGCCGGCAAGCTCTGCCTGTTCCAGCGAAAAATCAAACAACGGACGGTTATCTGTCTTGAATGTGAGTCCTCCATCCGCAGCAAGGAACTTCACATACCGGTTCAGAAACTGCACCGATGTCAGGCGTCGTCTTGCATGCCGATCCTTCGGCCATGGATCAGAGAAGTTCAGATAAATATAGGCAACCTCATCTTTTTCAAATACATTTTCGATTGCCTCCGCATCCATTCGGATAAACACCAGATTCGGGAGCTGCTCGATTGTCTGCTTTTCGATTGCACGTACAAGCACGCTCGAATATTTTTCAATACCGATATAATTGATCTCTGGATGCAATTTCGCCATATCTATGATAAAACGACCTTTTCCCATTCCAACCTCAATATGGATTGGATTGTCATTGCCAAAAAATGCATGCCATTTTCCCTTCATGCTTTCCTCTTCATGCACAACAAAATCATTCGTGGCAATCATTTCTCTGGAGCCTTTTACGTTTCGTAATCTCATCTTTTTTACCTCGTACATCTATAATGTTTCTATATTAGCATTTATTTTAAATTTTCACAAGAATGTTGCATTTTATCTCTTGTTTTTTTCCCTGTTTTATATGATAATTAAGAAGATAATGTCAATCTTTCACAGAAAAGGATTTTATAGCATGATCAAAGTTACGAAAAAAATTATTTCCTATATAATGGTGTGCGTGCTGTTCCTCAGCATCTATATTCCATGCGCGGCTGCACAGACAAGCACCGCAACTGCATCCGATGCAAAAGCAACGACGGGATTTCCACAGATCACATCCACGTCTGCCATTATCATGGACGCACAATCCGGGCAGATCATATACGAAAAAAATTCCCATACCCGGCAATATCCGGCAAGCATCACAAAGATTCTGACCGCATATCTCGCCATCAAATACGGAGATCTGAACTCCACGATCACGATGAGTGACGCTGCTGTCTGGGGAATCGACCGCAACAGCTCCCATATTGCACTTGATGTCGGTGAAGAGATCAGTATGTCTGATGCACTCTATGCCGTCATGCTCATGTCAGCAAATGAAGCAGCCTGGGCGATTGCAGAACAGGTATCCGGCTCTCTGGAGAACTTCGTGCAGTTGATGAACGACACAGCGCAAAGTCTCGGCTGCAAGGATACACATTTTACGAATGCAAACGGATTGCACGATCCAAATCATTACACAACTGCATATGACATGGCGCTGATCACAAAAGAGGCTCTCACAAGCAAAACCTTTCGTGAATATGCATCTGAAACCTATCATGAGATTCCACCAACGAACATGAACAGCGAGACACGTTATCTCACCCAGGGCAACCGGATGATGCTCAATAATTCCGAATATTATTACCCGGCATGTCAGGGTGGCAAAACCGGTTATACTGATGATGCGGGTGGCACACTTGTAGTCTGGGCTGAAAAAAATGATATGCAGTTAATCTGTGTAACCATGGGTGCCCCTGACAACGCAACGAATTACACGGACAGCATTGCTCTGTTTAACTACGTATTCAACAACTATTCAAACACCACACTGCTGTCTGATTATGAATTTGATGCAGAAGATGCCACAACCGCACAGAACTTCCTCAATGATTATTATGGATGCGAAAACCTTGGCACAATGCACCTGTCCGTCGATAACAACCAGCCATTTATATTTGCCAACAATGCCGACAGAACCAAGCTGCAAATGAAGTTTGTTCCATCCGCTGACCGTCTGGATGAAGGCTACATCGGCACTTTAGAAGTCTCTTATGAAGGTACGACCTGTCTGACACTTCCGGTCAGCTATTCCGGCTATGTCAATTCAAACGATGATGTTGCCGTAGCCGAAGCATATAAAAACGGTGGCATCCGCCCGGCGCTGATCAAAGAAAAGAAAAGCTATTTGAAATATATAATCGCAGCGATCGTCGTTGCATGTATTCTTGGACTTTTTATCTATGCAAATGTAATCGAACCTCGGAAACGGAAACAAAACTCCCGTTCCCGCAGGCGGTAACGGGAAACCCTGCACCACGAAAAGAGGTACTTCAACTATGGAAGAATCAAAAGAGAATTTTAAGAAAATCAAATCTGCCAATCAGATGATGCTGGATTATTTTAACAAATCCTTCCTATCACAATTAGAGGATATCCAAAATCTCAAAACACAGATTTTTGAGATTGACATCAAGATTGATGAACTGGATAAGACGAAGGATATTTACGCCTTCAAAACCAACTCCAGAAAAAGTGTCTTCTCTCCTGTCACAAATGATGGCGTGGATACCGAACGCAACAAAATCATTCAGGATCAGATCAAAGACCTGCAATCCGTAAAGGAGACATTAACATTAAAGCTGCGCGGCATGGAACTGCAGTTAAACAAGCTGCGTCAATACCTTGAAACATTGAACAATGCAGAAGATGCACTTGCCTCTTTTGAACCTCGTTACACGACAGACGATCCAGATCATACGGATCACTATGGCTTCACATTTCTTCAGGATGACGCAAAGGAGGATATCTCCTCTCATGGCTATAATATACTGATGCTGGATGCATATGACCGCGCTCTCACACAGACGATTCTTGACAAACAGATCAAAACCGGACTGGAAGCTATGCAGAACAAGCTGGATATGATCAACTATCTGATTGGAACAGATGTCGGACGTGCGAAATTAACCTTGCAGGAAATCCTGCACAACGTAAAGCAGATGTCCCATTCGGTCGATGAAATCGCTGAAAACATGAACCGCTTTTCTTCTTCCGACAAACCATTAAAGGAACAGCTCGAAGCTTACTTAAACGAGTTCAAGCAAAATAATG
Source organism: Lachnospiraceae bacterium UBA4711 (assembly GCA_002404515.1). Lineage (GTDB taxonomy): Bacteria > Bacillota > Clostridia > Lachnospirales > Lachnospiraceae > Coprococcus_C. The sequence goes on from DHJV01000073.1 coordinate 29,771, forward strand.
CAAAGATTAAAATTACTGCATCTGTTGAAACACCAGATCCGAGCATTAGTTATCATCCAGTGTTCAACATTAACTTCATGCGGCTGATTGCAATATTTTTTGATAACATTGCCTTGCATGCAAATGCATCCAATGTTTCCGTACAGGCAAGCCTGACGCCAAATATGGCAGAGGTCATTCTGACGGATGATGGTGTCGGCATCAAGGACACCTATATGGAGGACAGCCCTTGGTACAGCAGCCTGCACAAAGCAAAAGAAATCCTGTATATGCTCTGTGGCAAGCTGGATATCTCCGGGGATGTCATGTCGGGAACCACAGTGAAATTTAGTTTTCCGATTCAACAATAAAAGCAAACAACAATAAAGGAGTTTATATATTATGAAAAACAAGATTGTAGAACTGATTGCTGCAAACGTAGAAGGGTTAACTGCAGCAGAAATTGCAGACCTGATTGAGATTCCGCCAAAACCGGAACTTGGTGACTTTGCATTTCCTTGCTTCCGCCTTGCTAAGACGATGCACAAAGCCCCACAGATGATTGCCAATGATATCAAGGAAGCAATCGGAGATGTGGATTTCCTGCAGGAGATTCAGGTGCAGGGTGCATACCTGAACTTCTTTGTAAAAAAAGAATTGTTCATTGAATCTATGGTAACTGCTTCTATGGCAGATAATTTTGGAAGTTCTACCGAAGGAAACGGACAGACAATCTGTATCGATTATTCTTCTCCAAATGTCGCAAAGAATTTTCATGTTGGACATCTTCGTACAACCATCATTGGAAACTCTCTGTATAAAATCTATTCCAAGCTTGGCTACAAGGTGATCCGTATCAATCACCTCGGTGACTGGGGTACGCAGTTTGGTAAATTAATCGTCGCATATAAGGCATGGGGAAGCGAAGAAGCTGTCAAGAAAGATGGCGTCGCAGAACTGATGAAGCTCTATGTGAAGTTCCACGAAGAGGCTGAGAAAAATCCAGAGTTAAACGACGAAGCGCGTGCATGGTTCGCAAAGATGGAACATGGCGATGAGGAAGCGTTAAAGATCTGGCAGTGGTTCAAGGATATCAGTCTGATTGAATACAAACGTACGTATGATCTGCTCGGCATGGACTTTGACTACTACCTCGGCGAAAGCTTCTACCGCGATAAGACCGACGATGTTGTAAAACGACTGACAGACGCAAATCTGCTGACAGAGAGTGATGGTGCAAAGATTGTAAACCTGGATGCTTATGATATGGCTCCATGTCTGATTCTAAAGAACGATGGCAGCTCTATCTACGCAACGCGTGATATCGCAGCGATCTTCTATCGGAAAGAAACTTACAACTTCGTAAAATGTCTGTATGTAACCGGACAGGAACAGAAGCTTCACTTCAAGCAGGTATTCAAGGTTGTAGAACTGCTCGGAAATGAATGGGCAAAGGATCAGTTAGTGCATATTCCTTATGGACTTGTCAGCTTGGAAGGTGCCAAGCTTTCCACACGTAGTGGAAATATTATTTATGCGGAGGATATTCTTCTTGAAGCGATTGCGAAGATCAAAGAGATCATCAACGAGAAAAACCCAGATCTTCCAGACAAGGATGAGACAGCAAAAAAGATTGGTGTCGGTGCCGTATTGTTCAACGATCTTTATAACCAGCGTATCAAGGACGTCTCTTTTAAATGGGAGAAGCTTTTGAACTTCGATGGTGAAACTGGTCCATATGTACAGTACACACATGCAAGATGCTGCAGTATCTTAAAGAAACTGGATGGATTTACGCCTTCGGCAGACATTGATTACAGTGTATTAACAGATGTAGAAGCAATGGAACTGTTGAAAGAGATCAACCGCTTCCCGAAGGTTGTCAAGGACGCTTCTGAGCGTTATGAGCCTTCTGCAGTTGCCAGATTTGCAGTGGATGTTGCACAGGCTTTCAACAAATTTTACAATGCATGCCGTATCCATGTAGAAGAAGAGAATGTGCGTAACGCGCGTGCTACACTGGTATATATTACAAAGAAGACTATCAAGGATGCAATGGAATTACTTGGTATCGATTGTCCGGAGCAGATGTAATTTCGTTGTATATCCTATGTGACAGAAACCGATTACAATTACTAACAAGTTAAGTAAGCCGGATGATTGAATCATCCGGCTTATTTTTATGGAATCGTCATATATCAATTCACCTATTCATAAATATTGTCTTTGTTCAGATTTCAATATAGCAATAATGAGTATTTATTGATTTCGATATCACTTATATTTTGATTTTACTAACCTCACTATATTGTATTTCCAATTTTATAAATACAATATATATGATTCCGTCCGAAGTTATCAACATTTTTTGTTTTTAGAATCAATTTTTATCCACAATTATGTGTATAAGTTGGTGGATATTATATACTTTTCCACAATTATTTATGTTCATATGTGTGGATAATCAGTGTTTCACGTGAAACATATTGATAATCGTAAATTAAGATTCTATTCTATATTTATTAACACATACTCGGTATAAATAAATAATAATTTGTTTTTTATATTTATTAAAAATTATAAATGTATATTGTACTATATATTTATCAATTAAATTGATTATTGTTTTATAATTTAACATATTACACGTTACAGTTATTTATAAAATCAAAAACAGCCAGAGATAAAATTTATCAGTTATCTGTCGGTTTATCAGTGTTATTCACATTTAGATACGAAACAGCAGGTACAGAAGAATGCAAATATCATGCGTTCATCAGTATTATTCACATTTAGATACTTGCAAATATTTTTAATCATATATTTCAGATTTTATTTTCATTTTATGTAAGGCATATGTTGCAGACAATGTTTCACGTGAAACATCTTATACACAGATATTTTTAAACTAATATGTCTGTACTAATTTCAATTTTGATATTTGGAATACGATCAATTATTTATCTATAACAAATAAGATAATATTCTATTATTCTATACACCCTGTATGTTGCCTCAAATAGCACTAGAATTCACTTTGTCATATTTAAATTATTAGGATCATTTTGTTATCATTTATTACAAGTTCATTCATAATTAAATTTCAAATCACATCTCCATATATCATAATCTTACAAACATGTTTCACGTGAAACACTAAAATATTTACAATAACTAATATTTGTTTTACGAGTTTTCACTTAATTTCTATAAATTTTTCTATCATTTTTCATACATATTGTAATATACCTGTACTCAAATCTATATATTGTACATCTACAGCAAATTTACCCATATTTTGATATAGCGAAACATGTCAGGTAGTGCTATAATGACTATTATATGTGGAGGTTTTTATGGGTAGAATCATTGCAGTCGCCAACCAGAAGGGCGGCGTAGGAAAAACAACAACATCAATCAATCTCGCAGCATGTCTGGCAGAAAAAGGGAAAAAGGTTCTGGCTGTCGACATGGACCCACAGGGTAATCTGACAAGTGGCCTTGGTATTGATAAGAATACCTTGGAATACACCATTTATCATGCCATGAGTGGAGAGATTAATATCGGAGAGTGTATGATCGTTCATCCACTTCCTCATGAACTGGATTTAAGTGTTCTGCCGGCGAACCGTGACCTGGCAGGCGCAGAAGTTGAATTGGTCGATGTCGAAGATCCACAGCATATACTAAAGAACCTGTTAAAAAGCGTAAAGAAAAAATATGATTTTATTATCATTGATTGTCCACCGGCTCTCGGTATGTTGACGATCAATTCTATGACTGCGGCAGACACTGTCTTAGTGCCAATCCAGTGTGAATTTTTTGCTTTGGATGGTCTCTCGCAGCTCATTTACACGATCAATCTGATTAAAAAGAAGCTAAACAAATCCCTCGAAATCGAAGGTGTTGTGTTTACGATGTATGACGCACGTACGAACCTGTCTTTGGAGGTCGTAGAAAACGTCAAGAATAATTTGGATCAGTTTATATATAAAACCATTATTCCGAGAAATGTACGACTTGCAGAAGCACCTAGCTTTGGGCTTCCTATCAACCTGTATGACAGCCGGTCATCCGGTGCACAGGGATATCGGGATCTTGCAGACGAAGTAATCAATAATAAACTATACGCAAAATTATAAAAACACCTATTTGGGAGGAGAATGCTATGGCACCAAAGCGAGGATTAGGTCGTGGACTAAGTAATTTAATTCCGACAGACGATACAACCGAAGAAGTCAGTACGAAGACATCCAAACAGACAAAGGCAGGCGCTGTTACGAAAACAGAGATTGTGAAAAAAGTAGAACAGACATTAAACATCAACCGAATTGAACCGAACAAGAATCAGCCAAGAAAAGAGTTCAACGAAGATGCATTACAGGAACTTGCAGATTCCATCAAACAGTTTGGTGTGATTGAACCATTGGTCGTAGTCAAGCGCAAGGGCTACTATGAACTGATTGCCGGTGAGCGCCGTTGGAGAGCAGCCCGGTTAGCCGGTCTGAAAGAAGTTCCAGTTGTCATCAAAGATTACGACGATCAGCAGATTGTTGAGATTGCATTGATTGAGAATATCCAGCGTGAGGACTTAAATCCGATTGAAGAGGCACATGCCTACGAGCGGTTGATTCAGGAATTTAAATTAACACAGGATGAGGTTGCAGAACGTGTATCGAAAAGTCGTACGACTGTGACAAACGCACTCCGACTTTTGAAGCTGACAGAAAAGGTACAGCAGATGCTGATTGATGATATGCTGTCGACCGGACATGTCCGTGCATTGATTACAATCACAGATCCACAGTTACAGTACGAAACAGCAATGTATATTTTTGACAAGAAGCTTTCCGTGCGTGAGACAGAGAGTTACGTCAAAAAATTATTAAATAAGAAGCCAAAAGAAAAGACATCCGAGAAAGAAGATGCCGAACTTTCCTTCTTATATAAAGCGATTGAAAACCGCTTAAAGGAATCCCTTGGAACAAAGACAACCATCAAAGCAAAGACCAGGGATTCTGGAAAGATTGAAATTGAATATTATTCACAGGAAGATTTGGAGCGTATTACACAATTGCTCGCACAATAAAATCGAAAAGAGGAAAACTTCATGGAAGAGGCTAAGATATTTGGTATGAAAATGTCTTCTGCTGTCACAATCCTTTGTATTTTGGTCGTTTTACTCATAATTCTAATCATTTTTATTATTCATAAGATGAATGTGATGGCAAGGAAATATGAGATGCTTATGAGCGGCAAAAAAGGTGCGGATCTGGAGAAGATTATTCGTATTCGTTTTAAAGAGATGGATCAGGTCAAGGCAAATGCCAGACGTGTAACAAAGGAACACCGGCAGATCAAGAAACATCTGTCCTCATGTATCAGCAAATACGCGCTTGTCAAGTACGATGCATTTGACAAGATGGCAGGAAAACTAAGTTTCGTCATCGCTTTGTTAAACGATGAAAATTCCGGCATCCTACTGAACTCGATGCACTCGCGAGAAGGCTGTTTCACCTATGCGAAGGAAATTGTAAACGGTGAATCCTACATCCAGCTTTCATCGGAAGAAAAAGAAGCATTGGAACAGGCAAAGACCGTAGAAGAAGAAATTCAGGATATGACAAAAGAAGCAGAATTTGAAGATGCCGATGGTAATCTGAATTTTGATGCATAATCAGGTCACAATATTATAATGATACAAAAAATTTGATATCAATTTTTTAACAAATATTTTAAACTACTATTATAAATAAGAAAGGACGACAATTATGTTAGACATTAAATTTGTTCGTGAAAACCCAGACGCTGTAAAGGAGAATATCAAGAAGAAGTTTCAGGATGAAAAACTTCCATTAGTAGATGAAGTCATCGAGCTTGACAAGCAGGCAAGAGCCCTTCAGCAGGAAGCCGATGAGCTTCGTGCAAAGAAGAACGCTATTGCAAAGCAGATTGGTGCTTTGATGGCACAGGGCAAGAAGGAAGAGGCAGAAGAAGTTAAGAAGGAAGTTGCAAAGAACGCAGCCCGTCTGGCAGAGCTGGAGAAGCAGGAGCCTCAGGTACGTGAAGAGTTAAAGAAAAAAATGATGGTTATTCCTAATATCATTGATCCAACTGTTCCAATCGGCAAAGACGATTCTGAGAATGTAGAGCTGGAGCGCTTTGGCGAGCCGGTTGTTCCAGATTTCGAGGTACCTTATCATACAGACATCATGGAAAAGCTGAATGGTATTGATCTTGACAGCGCAAGAAAGGTAGCCGGAAATGGTTTCTACTACCTGATGGGTGACATCGCAAGACTGCACTCCGCTGTTATCAGCTACGCAAGAGATTTCATGATTGACCGTGGATTTACTTACTGTATACCACCTTTCATGATCCGCAGCAACGTTGTAACCGGCGTTATGAGTTTTGCAGAAATGGATGCCATGATGTACAAGATTGAGGGTGAGGATCTGTATCTGATCGGTACAAGCGAGCACTCTATGATTGGTAAATTCATCGACACAATGACTCCGGAGGAAGAGCTTCCGAAAACTCTGACAAGCTACTCTCCATGCTTCCGTAAAGAGAAGGGTGCACATGGTATTGAAGAGCGTGGCGTTTATCGTATCCACCAGTTTGAGAAGCAGGAAATGATCGTAGTCTGCAAGCCTGAGGACAGCAAGATGTGGTTTGACAAGCTGTGGAAGAATACCGTTGATTTGTTCCGTTCTATGGATATTCCGGTTCGTACAATCGAGTGCTGTTCTGGTGATCTGGCAGACTTAAAGGTAAAATCCTACGACGTTGAAGCATGGTCTCCACGTCAGAAAAAATATTTCGAGGTTGGCAGCTGTTCAAACCTCGGTGATGCACAGGCACGTCGTCTTGGCATCAAGGTAAAGGGCAAGGATGGAAAATATTTTGCTCACACATTGAACAACACTGTTGTTGCTCCACCTCGTATGCTGATTGCATTCCTGGAGAACAACCTGAACGAAGATGGAAGCATCAACATTCCAAAGGTGCTTCAGCCATATATGGGCGGTAAGACAAAAATCTGTTAATCCATTTCCCATGCGGAAATGCTGGAGGTAATATGCATACTTATCTACGTGCGATCGGTTTTCGCGAATGTAAAAATAGACAGCAATTGGAAGATATTTATCGTCACACGTTGAATACTCCAAACCGTAAGATTATGACAACAATCAGCATAGATACGTCATTGTTGCAGTTTGAAAAAGATTTTGGTAAGAATTTCGGACTCTCGCTGGTCGGTGAATATGACATCAAGGGTTCTTTATCCATTGAACATTATTTTCCTTATCTGAAAGGAGATCGGTTCATGCAGTTTGAGAACATCACGATTCAGAAACAAACTGACAAGGAAAGCTATGCGGGAGTCTGTGAAGATTACCATCTTGGTATGACAATTATCTTCTATGTCATCAATATCGCAGATTATGCAAAATCCAAATGGCTGAACTATTCCAACCGGCAGATCACGAAAGTCAGATTTTCTGCTTTATCTGTAGCTGGAACGATCCTGCTTGGCATGCATCATTCCAAGCACCAGATAGCTGTCGAATCAAAAGGACGGAACCGCAGAAATCAGTTGCTCGATGCAGCACGGAATGGTGATACCGACGCAATGGAACAACTGACCTATGATGAAATGAACACCTATACTTCGATTTCTTCCAGAGTCATCAAGGAGGATGTTCTTTCAATCATCGATACAAGTTTTATGCCTTGCGGCGTGGAATGCGACCATTACATGGTTATCGGAAATATTTATGCAGTGGAGAAACTGCAAAATTTATATAGCAAAGAGATCGTCTATAATTTGCTGATTGAAGCAAATGGACTGATGATCAACGTTGGCATCAATGAAGCAGATTTACAGGGAGAACCAAAGGTCGGCAGACGGTTCCGCGGAGAAATCTGGTTACAGGGTGTCGTGACAATATAATATACTTTCAGGAAGGAGATTTTATGTATCTAGTATTTGACGTAGGCGGAACTTTTGTAAAATACGCCTGGATGAGTGTAGATGGTGATATCCAGGAAAAGGGAAAATACCCAACTCCGACCAAGGAAGGGGAATCTGTACCAGAATTCGTAGAATCTCTCGGACAGATTTATGACAAATACAAAGATCAGGGCGTAGAGGGAATTGCCCTCTCTCTGCCTGGACTTATTGACGCGGAAAATGGTATCATCCGAAACGGCGGTGGTATCAAATACCTGAAGGACGCACATTTGGCCAAGCTGCTCGGTGCGCGCTGTAATGGTGTGAAGATTTCCATGGAAAACGATGGAAAATGTGCAGCCCTTGCCGAAGTCTGGATGGGAAATGCCAAAGGCTGTAAGAATGCAGCCGTTGTTATCCTTGGAACCGGTATCGGCGGTGGTATCGTTATCAACGGTCATGTACATCGTGGAAAAGATCTGTCTGCCGGAGAATTATCATATTTCTTCGCAGATACTCTGACAAGAAAAGACGTGGACAAGATCTTTGATATTGATTCGATCAGTGATATGGAAGAAGAGTACGAGAAGCTTCCTTATCTGTGGTCTACGACTTTTTCGACACGTGCATTTGTGTATCAGGTAGCGATGGCAAAGGGATTAAACCCAAAGGAATTAAACGGAGAGATCATCTACAAATGGGCAGATGAAGGTGATCCGGTTACGCTGGAATTATTGGAAGACTTTTATTTCACAACTGCAAAATATCTGTTCAACATCTTTGCAGTTGTCGATCCGGATATCATCTTACTTGGTGGTGGTATCAGCGCGCAGCCTGCATTCGTAGACGGTGTAAAGCGCTATGTAGAAAAGTTAAAGTCCATTAGTATGATTACAAATTTCATCAAGGTTGATGTATGTAAGTTTGGAAATGATTCGAATCTGCTCGGTGCTCTTTACAACTTCCGACAGATGTATCTGGGAAATTAGGCAATAAAAAAATGTTCCCGAGGCGATTCGAACGCCCGACCTACCGCTTAGGAGGCGGTTGCTCTATCCTGCTGAGCTACGGAAACAAATCGTTATCTATTTTATAATATTTTTGATAGGAGGTCAATATCCATGATTTTAAAAAAAATGAAACCAATGCCAAAAGATTTTCTGTGGGGTGCTTCTACCAGTGCATATCAGGTAGAAGGTGCAAACCTGACACATGGAAAAGGACCAAGTGTACAGGATATCAAGAAGGTACCGGAAGGCACCAGTGAATTAGATGTATGTGCTGATTTCTATCATCACTACAAAGAAGATATCGCATTGATGGCAGAGATGGGATTTAAGACATTCCGTTTTTCAATCGCGTGGACACGTATTCTTCCGGAAGGAACCGGTGCGATCAATCAGGAAGGTATCGATTTCTACAACAACGTCATCAACGAATGTCTAAAATACAACATTGAGCCACTTGTTACGATGTTCCATTTTGATCTTCCGGCAGCCCTTGAAAAAAAAGGTGGATGGTCAAGAAGAGAGAGTGTCGACGAATTCGTAAACTTCGCAAAGATTCTCTACGAAAACTATGGTGATCGTGTAAAATACTGGCTCACCATCAATGAACAGAATGTATTAACCTTAAATGGAGAAGTGATTGGCACCTGTGATTTAAAGGGTGTGGATAATAAATACAAGAAACTATATCAGGAAAATCATCACATGCTGCTTGCACAGGCAAAGGCTATGGCTCTGTGTCATGAGATGGTTCCCGGTGGAAAGATTGGTCCTGCACCAAACATTTCCCTTGTCTATCCGGCAAGCTGCAAGCCAAAGGATGTATTAGCGGCACAAAACTTAAATGCAATCCGTAACTGGCTGTATCTTGATATGGCTGTTTTCGGTCGTTACAACAATCTCGTATGGGCGTTCTTAGAGGAACATGATGCGACTCCTGTTATTGAGGATGGCGACATGGATATTATGGCAAGTGCACATCCGGATTTTATTGGATTTAACTACTATTCTACAGCAACCGTAGAATGGAATGATGGAACAGATCCAGCAGGCAGAGGAGATCAGCAGATCAGTGGAGATGAACCTGGCGTATTTAAGGCTTACCCAAATCCAAATCTGCTTCGCACCGAATTTGGATGGGAAATTGATCCAGATGGTTTCCGTGCAACGATGCGTGAGATCTACAGCCGTTATCACCTGCCAATGATTGTCACTGAGAACGGTCTTGGTGCTTACGATAAGCTGACAGAAGATGGCAAAGTACATGACCAGTATCGTATCGAATATTTAAGAAAGCATATTGAGCAGATCAAGCTTGCATGCTCCGAAGGTGTAGAGATGATGGGGTACTGTCCATGGTCAGCAATTGACCTTGTATCAACTCATGAAGGTGTTGTAAAGCGCTATGGATTTATCTATGTAAACCGTGACGAATTTGATTTGAAAGATCTTGCCAGATATAAGAAGGATTCCTTCTACTGGTACAAGAAGGTCATCGAGACAAATGGAGAAGATTTGACAGATTAAACCGGTTTCACGTGTAGAATGGAGGGTGTTACATGAACCGCAAATCAAGTACAACTCTTACAATCAGTGCTGTCGCTTTTATAGCGGCGCTGCTGATTGACTTATATTTAATATTGGTATATCCGTCCATGATTCAGGTTATCATCGCAGTCTCTTTGATTGTGGTCGTTGATACCTATTTCTTAGTGGATGGTATTCTTGCAAAGGTTGATGAAATCGCAAATCTGAACCTCGACAAGCAAAACGAGCTTACTAAGGTCGAAAAGGGTATCTACTCAGTTGCAAAAAGAGAAGAGGTTTCCCGTACCCAGAGTATGTCCGCCATTCTTGATATGATGCTGGAGATGAAGGACGAAAACTCCAAGCTGTTGTCTGAGATCAAGGATGATAATTCAAAACATATGAAAGATCTCATGGAACAGGATAAGCTGATGACGAAGATTCAGTTGAAGAAAGATGTAGACAATACCGACCGTGTGGTAAGCAGCACGGAAAAGATGGCTGTTTTGATTACAAAAATGGCAACCGCAAATTCACGTTCTTCCAATGAAACCATTGAAATTCTCAATGATATCTGCAAAGAACTGGAACAGCGTAACGGAAAAAAAGAGGATGAGAACGACTACTCCCATCTTCGCATAATGGATAAGGCAGAATAAACATGAACTATATCATATTTGATTTGGAATGGAATCAATGCTGTGGTGGCAGAGATATGGAAAACCCACGCATGCCATTTGAAATCATAGAAATCGGTGCAGTAAAGCTGGACAAAAAATTTAATATTATCGACACATATTCCAGTATTATAAAACCAAAGCTCTACAAGAAGCTGCAGCCACATATCAAGACGATTTTAAATTATGATGAATCCACACTTCGAAAGGGACGACCGTTCGATATGGTGTATCGGGAATTTATCAAATGGTGTGGACAGGATTATATCTTTGGCACATGGGGTTCAATGGACTTGAATATCCTTCAGACAAACATGGACTATTACTACTTAAAGCCGATGCCCGTGCCATTAAAGTTTTATAATGTACAGCAGATCTATGCAGATATGTATGATGAAGATGGTAAGATTGTAAAGCTGAAAAAAGCGGTCGAACATCTGAAGATAGAAGTGGAAGAGGATAAACCATTTCACAGTGCAGTGAACGATGCATACTATACCGGACTTGTGCTGAAAGCGATGTCTCCAAGAGATCTGGCAGATCGCTATTGTTACGATATCTATAATAACCCGAAGGATAAAAAAGATGAGATTATCTCCCATCACAAGCATTATTTAGAACATATCTCCAGAGAATACCATTGCAAGGAGGAAGCAATTTCAGATGTAGAACTAATGGCTCCGATCTGTTATCGCTGTGGTAAAAAATTAGCACCAAAGGTAAAATGGTTTGCAAATACACCGAATTCCTATACCTGCATTGGAAAATGCTGGCATCACGGATTGGTGAGCGGTAAAATTCGATTCAAACAATCGAGAAACAATAATATATTTGTCATTAAAACGATGATTCCAACCGATAAAAAAGGTCTGGAAGCAATGAAAGAGCGACAGGATGAACTCCGGATAAGACGTCAGACAAAGCGTCATAATTAAAACAAACCCCTTGGCTGATCAGCCGAGGGGTTGTTTGCTTGCAGTTCCTGCTTTTCGCGGATATGCTTTTGGTGTCTGCTTTTCTTTCCTGATAAATACAAAGCTTCGACTGATATCCGAATCCGGAAGCATGAGTTTTTCTACTTTTTCAATCTTACCACCGAGAATCTGGATTGCCTTTTTTCCCTGTGTGATTTCTTCCTCTACCGTTCCGGTCTTATAAGGGATAAAATATCCGCCAATCTTCACAAATGGAATACAATATTCAGAAAGCACTGCCATATTCGCAACAGCACGTGAAACTACAAAATCATATTTTTCACGCATTTCCTTATCTCTGGCACCTTCCTCTGCACGTCCATGCACGGCTGATATCTCATTCAGGTTTAACGCATCAATCACTTCCTGTAAAAATTTAATACGCTTGTTCAGAGAATCAAACAACGTTACCTGCAGATTTGGAAATGCAATTTTTAACGGAATACCCGGAAAACCTGCACCCGTTCCAACGTCAATAATCTTATATGGTTTTTCCCACAGCTTCACATATCCGGCAAGTGCAAGACTGTCAATAAAATGTTTCAGAATTACTTCCTTCCTTTCTGTAATAGCTGTCAGATTCATCACCTTGTTTTTCTCGATCAGCATATCGTAATACTGCTCGAACTGTGCAAGCTGTGCATCAGTCAAAAGCACCTGTTCTTCTGTGATTTGTTCTACATATGTTCTTATTTTTTCCATACTCTATATTCCTATGCCTGTTTCTTTGTCTCCAGATAGATCATCAACACCGATACATCTGCCGGTGATACACCAGAGATACGGGAAGCCTGTCCAAGTGAAGTCGGTCGAATATTTGAAAGCTTCTGCCGCGCTTCTTTTCGAAGATTTGCAACATCATCATAATTGATATCATCCGGAATCTGTTTTTTCTCCATCTTCTGGAAATGCTCTACCTGCTGCTTCTGACGACTGATATAACCATCATACTTGATTGCAATGTTGATCTGTTCTACCACTTCATCATCCAAAGTGATCTCATCTGTTGTATCAACGCCAAGTAATGCCCGGTACGCTTCCTGTCTTCCGGTATCTAATTCTTCCAGTGCTTCATAAGAAAGCTCTGGTCTGCGGATAAGCTCTGCCAGCGTTGCAGCCGTTCCAAGAGAGGAGCTTCCATGCTTTACCAGAAATTCCTGTACATGTTTATTTGCACCAACCGATATCTCATTCATACGTGCGATTTCCGCATCAATCTGTCTGCGCTTCTCACAGAATTTCTCATATCGGACTTCGTCAATCAAACCGATTTCATGCCCGATATCTGTCAGCCGCAGATCTGCATTATCCTGCCGTAAAAGCAATCGATATTCTGCACGGCTCGTCATCATACGATATGGTTCCTGTGTCTCCTTCGTTACCAGATCATCAATCAAAACACCGATATATGCCTGTGAACGATCCAAAATCACCGGTGGTTTGTTCTGCAGCTTTCTTGCTGCATTGATACCTGCCATGATACCCTGTGCAGCCGCCTCCTCATATCCGGAACTTCCATTGATCTGTCCGGCGCTGAACAATCCATCCATATCTTTAAATTCCAGATTTGCTTTCAGATTTGTAGCATCAATACAATCATATTCAATCGCATATGCATTTCGAACGATTGCCACATGCTCCAGTCCCGGTACTGTATGAATCATCGCATACTGCACATCTTCCGGCAGGGATGAAGACATACCACCCATATACATTTCATTTGTAAATTCACCCTCCGGCTCGATAAAAAGCTGATGTCTGTCTTTGTCCGGGAACTTCATAACCTTATCCTCGATAGAAGGACAGTATCTTGGTCCGGTTCCCTCGATAAAACCAGAGAAGAGCGGAGAACGATCAATATTATCCTTGATGATCTTATGTGTTTCCTCATTTGTATAAGTCAGCCAGCAGGAAATCTGATCCCGCTTGATATCTTCCTCTTTGTTCGTAAATGAAAATGGAACAATATGTTCGTCACCTTTTTGCTCCTGCATCTTGGAAAAATCAATCGTCTTTTTATCCAGTCTTGCTGGTGTACCTGTCTTAAATCGTCGGATAAAGATACCTGCATCCCGCATGGAATCAGACAAGTAATTTGCTGCCGAAAGTCCATTTGGACCCGTGTAATTCACCACATCACCATAGATGCATCTTGCTTTCAGATACGTTCCGGTACATAAGATAACTGCCTTTGCATGATACACTGCACCAGAATACATACGGACGCCACAGATGATTTTCTGGTCTTTCATCTCATCGGTAATCTTCGTATCATACAAAAGTTCTGCAACCTCTCCCTGACGAAGTGTCAGATGTTCCTGATTCTGAAGTGTAAGCCGCATCTGCTTTGTATATTCGCCTTTATCTGCCTGTGCCCGCAGAGAATGTACGGCAGGGCCTTTGGATACATTCAGCATTTTACTCTGAATATAAGTCTTATCAATATTTTTGCCCATTTCACCGCCTAAGGCGTCAATTTCACGCACCAGATGTCCTTTAGAACTTCCACCTACATTTGGGTTGCATGGCATTAAGGCAACGCTGTCCATGCTGATTGTGAACAGAATGGTTTCAAGACCAAGCCGCGATGCGGCAAGAGCAGCTTCACAGCCCGCATGACCGGCACCAACGACGATAATATCATATTCTTCCTCTATATACTTCTTTTCCACGATAAAATCCTCTTGAAGATAATTCAAACCTATCTACTTTTATAAATGAGATTTCTAAATTACTAAATTCTTCGCAGACACACTCCCGTTCGGCTCATCACGCAATGGTACTAAATTCGCAGTAACACTAATTTTACAAATTAGTATCACTGCTTATTAAGTACCAGCGTGCTTCGACGGTCTGCTTTCGAATTTGTAATATTAGAAATCTCGATTTACATATATGACTGGTTTGAATTATCAATCTACATGTTCTTCTTTAATTAAATAATTGTATACTTAATTATATTGTAACTACAATTTTAACTTATTAATTATACCTTGTTGAATAAAAAAAGAAAAGGTATAATAGAGGAAATTGTGATTTTCCCGTATGTTGGTGCATTCTCATGCGGGTACCTTATAAAAATATATGGAAAGGTGTTTGATTATGGGTGAGACGATTGCTGCGATTGCAACCGGGATGGGAGATTCCGGCATAGGAATTATTCGGATTAGTGGAGATACTGCATTACAGATTGTGAATCAGATATTTCAACCGGTAAATAAAAAGAAAACGATTTTGAATATGGATAGCTATACTGCCGCTTACGGAAAGATCATCTATGAAAATGAACTCTATGATGAAGCAGTTGCACTCGTCATGCACGCCCCAAAGACATATACAACCGAAGATGTTGTGGAGTTAGACTGTCATGGAGGAATCACTGTTCTAAAGCGTGTGTTAGATCTCGTGATCCGGCTTGGTGCAAGACCAGCGGAACCAGGTGAATTTACGAAACGTGCATTCTTAGGTGGACGAATTGATATGTCACAGGCAGAATCCGTCATGGATCTGATTCATGCGAAAAATGATATGGCAGCAAAATCTTCCCTGCTTCAGCTTCGCGGTGAATTAAAGACCATGATTACAGACCTGCGTGATACTTTACTTTATAACATTGCATACATCGAATCCGCCTTAGATGACCCTGAAAATTATTCCTTAGATAACTTTCCACAGCAATTACACACCACTGTGGATAACATGTTGATAACTGTGAATCATTTACTGTCAACCAGTGAGAATGGACGTATTATCAAAGAGGGAATCCGTACGGTTATTGTTGGACGCCCAAATGCAGGTAAATCCTCTGTTTTGAACATGCTGTTAGGTGAGGAACGTGCGATTGTCACAGAGGTTGCCGGTACAACGAGAGATACGCTGGAGGAACTGGTCAATATCGACGGAATTACGCTAAATATCGTGGATACAGCAGGCATTCATGATACAGAAGATATTGTAGAAAAAATCGGTGTAACCAAAGCTATGACAACGATTTCTGATGCAGATCTGATTCTTTATATCGTGGATGGAACATGCGCTCTAAATGATGATGATTACCGTATTATGGACGCTTTACAGGGCAAAAAAGTCATCACTTTAATCAATAAAAACGATCAGAATCTGGTTGTGGATAAGTTGGGGATAACTTCAAAATTAGAGACTAAAATTCTGGAAATATCAGCCAAAGAAGGCACTGGCAAAGAACAGCTTCACGACCTGTTGAAGTCCATGTTCTTCAACCAGGAGCTTACCTATAACGATGAACTCTACATCACCAACCTGCGTCATAAATCATTACTCTATGACACAAAAGAAAGTCTGAACAAAGTCTTAGAAAGTATCGATATGGGAATGGGAGAGGACTTCTTCACAATTGATCTGATGTCCGCCTACACATCGCTTGGCAAGATCATCGGTGAAGAACTCGAAGACGATCTCGTCAATAAAATATTCTCCGAATTCTGCATGGGTAAGTAAAGAACACTTATCTGGCAGAAGAAATAATAATATATAAATTAATTATCTACAAAAAGTAAGAGACATAGTTTATTACAATTTCTTAGCAGACCATTAGAAACACATCGGTACTTAATGAGTGCGCAAGCACGAATTTAGTATCCGCTATGTGTTTCTATGAGTGCGAACGTGTCTGCGTGAAATTGTAAAAACTATGTCTCGTATTTTTTAATAACGTGAATTTAATTAAGCATTTTTCTTCAAGTAGATAACAACCTTACGATAAGGCTCTTCACCCTCACTTCTGGTAGCTACATATTTATCGTTCTGAAGAGCAGAATGGATAATTCTTCTCTCATAAGGATTCATAGGCTCCAGAGTAAATGGTCTTCTTGTTCTCTTAACCTTGAATGAAATATTCTTTGCAAGATTCTCCAATGTATCTTTTCTTCTTGCACGATAGTTCTCTGTATCAAGCTTGACACGAATATAAGATTCGCTCTTCTTATTTACGAACAAGCTGATCAGATACTGCAGAGAATCCAATGTCTGTCCACGCTTACCGATCAGAATACCCATATCCGGACCTTCTACGTCGATATCCATCGTTGCTTCTGCTTCATCATAATCGATTGTAACCTTTGCTTCAATATCCATAGCCTTGAACAGATTGTCAAGGTATTCCTGAATATCATCTAAGAAGCTTTCCTTTTTCTTAGCTTTGATTACCGCCGGTTTTGCACCGATTCCTAAAAATCCAGAAGTACCTTTTTCGATTACTTCGTATTCAAGGTCTGTGCTCACGCAACCAAACTCCGTAGATGCAAGAGTGATTGCTTCATCGACTGTTTTTGCCTTAAACTCTCTATACTCCACTTTACTTACTCCTACTTATCATCTTTATCATTGTTATAACGCTGCATGATATTTGCTTTCGATGCAAGTGAACCTGCACGATACTTTGTTCCGGCATCATTGCCAGACTTCATTGTGTTAGAAGAATAACTCTTTAAACTTGCATTTTTTACGCCATTTTCAACCTTTCCTTCATCTGAAGAGGAAGAAGATGCCTGTCCATAAGCAGCCTCCTGCATTTTCTCCATAAAGGATTTCTTGTTTTTCTTCTTCTTTTTTGCATTCTTCTTTGCAGCCTTTGCCATACTCTTTTCCAGGATCTTATCCATATCACAATGCTTAAAGTAAGCATTTGTACAAATGGTTGTAAGGAAAGAGATAAAGGATCCCATTGCCCAGTAAAGACCTACACCACAAGGTACATTCACACAGACGAAGAATGAGAAAATTGGCATGATATACATCATGGTTTTCATTGTTCCCATCGTAGCCTGCTGTGCCGGATCATCCGAACCCTGCATTGGTGTAACCTTCATACTTAAAAACTGGAAGATGAGTGACAATATCGGGATAATAATTGCAGTTGTCAATGCAAAATGTGGAACGGCTGTCAGATCCAAACCGAAGAAGTTATAAATCTGTTTTATATTATCCACATTGCCATTGGCTGCCATTGCATCTACGACTGCACCTGAATTGCCAAGCTTCTGAGCAAATGTATCCCACAATGTTCTTGGGAAGTTTGCAAGCACATCAATGATCGTATTTGTATTTTCATAATTGATGGACTTCATCGCATTTGTAAGCTGCTGTCCACCATCTGCTGTTACCGCCTCCAAAGCCTTCTGTGCAGCAGAATCACCCTGGATTGCTGTTGCAATTGGCTTGTACATATCATATACCTTTGGTACATATGCAGGTATATTCTGGATTACACGGTACAAAGCAAGGAAAATAGGAAGCTGAATCAACGATGTCAGACAACCACTTGTCATGCTGACACCATACTTACTCTGAATCTCTTTCGTGATCCGCTGTACTTCCATCATTGACTGCTGATCTGTCTTACCTCTGTACTTCTTAGTTGCCTTATTGATTTCCGGCTGGATCATCGCTGTGATCTTGCTCGAACGATTCTGCTTATACATCAATGGGAAGATAAGCAGACGTACAATCAATGTAAACAGAATAATCGCAATACCGATTGATTCTACACCGATTGCATTCAGTCCACGGTAAAGCAAACTAAGAATGGCTCCTAAAAGCCTCGAAATTGGCTTGATAATAAAGCCACCTGACTGTGTTAAAAACATACTGTCCTCCAATTAGTCGTGTAAGACCTCGTCTTACATATTAAGGAACTGGATCATATCCACCTTTTGAAAATGGATTGCACCGAAGAATTCTCCATACTGCCAGGACTGTTCCCTTGAAAAAACCATATTTCTGATATGCTTCAATCGCATAATTGGAACAGGTCGGATAATATTTGCAGTGACCATATCGTTTCCAAGGTGAAATGTATTTCTGATACAGACGTATCATCTTAATACATGCCTTTTTCATTCCATCACCTCCGTATCAGTATCCTGCATCAAAATCTCATGTTTTCCCGCCAGATGCAAAAATGCAGAATCTATCTCATGAAAAGATTTACCCTTTGCATTCATTCTGGCAACAACCACAAGATCATATCCCGGTTTTATCCGATATTGATTCAACCGATACGTTTCCCTGATCAGTCTGGTCAAACGATGCCTGACCACACTATTACCAACTTTTTTGCTAACAGAGATTCCAATTCTACTGTAATCCAAGTTGTTGGTCCTCAGATACATCACTAAATACTTATTGGCAAACGATTCTTTTTGGTTATACACCTTGCCGAACTCTCTGTTATTTTTAAGTGTA
>DHJV01000073.1:49174-49318 GCA_002404515.1 Lachnospiraceae bacterium UBA4711
CTA
This sequence comes from Lachnospiraceae bacterium UBA4711, assembly GCA_002404515.1. Taxonomy (GTDB): domain Bacteria; phylum Bacillota; class Clostridia; order Lachnospirales; family Lachnospiraceae; genus Coprococcus_C. The sequence continues at coordinate 49,178 of DHJV01000073.1, forward strand.
TATGTTTCATACAATTCTCCACTTAATGAAAAAGGTCACAGTACCTGTGACCTACGCTGATAACTGCTTTCTGCCCTTAGCACGTCTTGCGGCCAATACCTTTCTTCCGTTCGCTGTGCTCATTCTCTTTCTGAAGCCGTG
>DHJV01000073.1:49382-55638 GCA_002404515.1 Lachnospiraceae bacterium UBA4711
TTTGGCTGAAATGTCATTTTCATAATGAAAGTCCTCCTTTTCTATATAGTTATGCCCGAAAACTGCATACTCGCCTATTATATTGAAAAAATAAGCTTCCGTCAATAGAAGTTATCCACAAATATATAGGGATATACCCACGTAATTTACATAATGTTATCCACAAATTGTTATTAACTTGTGGAAAACTTGTATATTTCATGTTCATTTATCCTCAAAATGCCTATTTTACGTCATTTTTAATATACACAATTTTCCAAGTAAACCTAATTTTACTTAACATAACATCTTATACCTGTCATTATTATTTTTCTTCCTATAATTATGTAGTAAAAATCTTCGAAATCCACGCCCAAAACTTGCTAAAATTCTTAATTTATTGTAAAATAGAATCCAAGTGTGCGGATAAAGGAAGCACAGTATTTAGGAGTTATGATATGAAAGAATTAATCGAATCAAAATGGGAAGAGATCCTGTCTCTTCTGGAAACTGAATATGACATTTCCAGTATCATGATCAATACGTGGATTCGTTCTCTTAAAATATATGAGGTAAAAAATAATACCGTATATTTTTATGTAGATGAAAAACTCGGTGAGAATGCGCTAAAGTTCTTAAAGCGTAAGGAGTTTGACATTTTTTTGCTTTCTTCTATTCGTGAAACATTAAATGACAGTACGATTGATATTGTGATAGACGAAAAGAAAAATCTGATTGAAAGCGACGAAGAAGCCAGAAAAGAGTCTGTACAAAAATCCGACTCTTACAAGGAAGCAGTCAGCCGCAGCAATCTGAATCCCAAATATACATTTGATACATTTATTGTCGGAGAAGGAAACCGCCACGCACATGCGACATGTCTGGCAGTTGCCGATCTTCCTGGACAGGATAATTTCAATCCATTGTTCTTATATGGAAACTCCGGACTTGGCAAAACGCATCTCATGCAGTCTATCGCACATTATATTCTGCAGAAGAATGATAAGACAAAGGTTTTGTATGTGCCATCTGAGACATTTACACATGAGATTATTGACGCGATCAAGAATCATACGACAAATGAATTTCGTGAGAAATACAGAAATGTTGACGTCCTGCTGATTGATGACATCCAGTTCATCATCAAAAAGGAAAGTACACAGACAGAATTTTTCAATACCTTTAACGAACTTTATAATAATAAGAAACAGATTATTCTTTCTTCCGACCAGCCTCCAAAGGAGCTGCAGTCTTTAAATGAGAGAATCCGTTCCCGTTTTGAGTGTGGTATCCCGATTGATATTCACGAGCCTGACTATGAAACACGTATGGCAATCCTCAAAACGAAAGCGGAGATGGATCATTTAAATGATATTCCGGAAGAAGTGTTCCAGTATATCGCAGAGAATGTTACGAACAACATCCGGGAGCTTGAAGGTGCGCTTCATAAGATTGGCATTTTCTCCAAGCTTATGAAGGAAGAGGTTACACTGGAGACAGCCAAGGAATCTCTGAAAGATCTGATTAACAAAGAGAAAAATGAAACAATTACCGGTGAGACGATTCTCAAGACGGTATCCGAGCATATGAATATCTCTCCAGATGATATCCGCTCCAAAAAACGTAGTCAGGATATCGCGACAGCCAGACAGGTCGTTATGTACTTATGTCGAAAGCTTACGGTAATGTCTCTGCAGTCTGCGGGCAATATCGTCGGCGGTCGTGACCATACGACAGTCATCAACGGCATTAATCGTGTTGAGGCGAAACGAAAAGAAGATCCGGCATTCAACAATACGATCGAAACAATCATCAAAAAGCTGGATACAAATGCATAGATTTGCACATGTTTTTGTGATTAGATTGAAGATAACCTGTTGACACTTTTTTAAACCATTCTTATGTTAACTTTAACGCAGGAAGTTATCCAGATACTTCCACATGGAGTCCGGTTCATTTCAACATGGTTATAAAGGTGGATTTAACCAGCAGCCATCAATGTTTTTGATGGTTATATACATATCCACAGCCACTACTATTACTACTACTAATTTATATTCTATATTTATGACTCAGGCGCAGCCTCGAAAGGAGTTACAACTAACATGAAGATAAAATGTTCAAAAGTAAACCTGTTAAATTCTCTTAACATCGTTTCGAAAGCAGTTTCTACAAAAACCACATTACCGATTCTGGAATGTATCTTAATTGATGTATATGCAGACAGCATTAAGCTGACAGCCAATGACCTTGAGATCGGAATTGAAACAATCTTAGATGGTGAAGTAATCGAGATGGGACGTATTGCGATTGAAGCAAAGTTGTTTAATGATATTATTCGTAAGCTTCCAAACAGTGAAATATTTATTGAGACAACACCTGATTACAATACAATTATAAGGTGTGAAAAATCAAAGTTTGTCATTCCATCCAAATCCGGTGAGGATTTTACAGAGCTTCCTCAGATTGAGAAGGAAAAGAGTATTGAGCTTTCACAGTTTTCTTTGAAGGAGATTATCCGACAGACGATCTTTTCTATCTCAGATAATGAGAATAACAAGCTGATGACCGGTGAATTGTTTGAGGTAAAGGATGGCGTATTGCAGGTCGTATCTCTGGATGGACACCGTATTTCCCTGCGTAATCTTGCATTAAAGGGAAATGCTTCGAATGTGAGCGTTGTTGTACCGGGAAAGACACTCAATGATCTGTCAAAGATCATCACAGGTGGAGTTGATGATATGGTAACGGTTTACTTCACAGACAGACATATTTTATTTGAGTTTGAGAATACAATAGTAGTATCCCGTCTGCTGGAAGGTGAGTATTTCAAGATTGTGCAGATGCTTTCTATGGATCATAAGATCAAAGTTCGTGTAAATAACAGAGAATTGTTTGATTGTATCGATCGTGCTTCTATCCTCATGCGTGAGTCAGATAAGAAGCCAATCGTTGTAAGTATCAAAAATGATAACCGGATGTATCTGAAAGTAGATACTATGATGGGTTCCATGAATGAAGAAATCGAGATTACAAAGGATGGAGAGGAAATTATTATTGGATTTAATCCAAGATTTCTGACAGATGTGTTGAAGGTTATTGACGATGAAGACATCTTTATCTACATGCGTGATGCCAAATCACCATGTATCATCCGGGATGATGCAGGAACATATATCTACGTAGTATTACCGGTTAATATCAATGCGGGGGCTTATTAATCATGGGTGAGATGCATATTTTAAAGCTTCGCGAGGGCGAGGAATATATCAAATTAGGACAGGCACTCAAGGCAACCGGTCTTGCAGATTCCGGAATTGATGCAAAGGAAATCATTCAGCAGGGACTGGTTTTAGTCAATGGTGAGATTGATGAACGTCGTGGAAGAAAGCTCTATGATGGTGATGAAGTCGTGTTCGATGATAATAAGATCAGTATTCAGAAGTAATTTCTGTACAAATGAGGTGTAGGCATGTATATTGAAAATCTGGCACTGCAAAATTACAGAAATTATGCACGTGCCGAGATTACATTTTCCGATGGTATCAACATTTTGTATGGGGATAACGCACAGGGAAAGACAAACATATTGGAAGCTATCTACCTGATTGGAACGACGAAGAGCCATAGAGGAAGCAAGGATCGGGAAATCATACGATTTGATACAGATGAAAGTCATATCCGGGCAGAAATAAAAAAAGATAGCATGCATCGACGGATTGATATGCATCTGAAGAAGAACAAGTCCAAGGGAATTGCAATCGATATGGTACCAATCCGCAGAAGTTCTGAGTTGCTTGGTACGATGAATATGGTTTTCTTTTCTCCGGAGGATTTGTCTATTATCAAAAACAGTCCGGCAGAGCGAAGAAATTTCATGGATATGGAATTATGTCAGTTGGATAAGATTTATGTGAGTCTGCTGGCAAATTATAAAAAAGTGTTAGATCAGAGAAACAATCTGTTAAGGCAGATTGGATTTGATAAAAATAAAATGGATATGCTGCCAGTCTGGGATGACCAACTGGTAAAATATGGTATAGAAATCATAAAAAAAAGGAATCATTTTATTGATTTGATAAATGAGATAATTCCTGATATACATAGTAATTTAACGTCAGGAAAAGAACATTTGTGTCTGGTATATGAAAAAAATGCAGAAGCAGAAAGCTTTGCATCGATGCTTGCAGAAAAACAGGAGATGGACTTACGTTATCAGACAACACAGACTGGTCCTCACCGCGATGATATTGCGTTTTTGATCGATGGCATGGATGTGAGAAAGTTCGGTTCGCAGGGACAACAGCGTACAGTGGCGCTGTCATTGAAGCTTGCAGAAATCGAACTGGTAAAAAGACTGATACAGGATAATCCCATATTACTGTTAGACGATGTAATGTCTGAGTTGGATCGAAGCCGGCAGGATGCATTATTAGAGTCTATTCGAGGAATCCAAACGATTCTTACATGTACAGGATATGATGATTTTATAAAGGAACGGCTGACAATCGACAAGGTATATAAGGTTGTTGCCGGAACGATACAGGAGGAGTTAGATGGGTAATCAAAATGAAAGCAATTATGATGCGAATCAAATCCAGATTTTGGAAGGTTTGCAGGCGGTTCGTAAAAGACCGGGTATGTATATCGGTAGTACCTCGACGAGAGGACTGCATCATCTTGTATACGAGATCGTAGACAATGCAGTCGATGAGGCGTTGGCAGGATTCTGTACAGAAATCGATGTATCAATCAACGAAGATGGTTCGGTAACTGTTATCGATAATGGACGTGGTATCCCGACAGGTATCCACAAGAAGGCTGGTATTCCAGCTGTTGAGGTTGTATTTACAATCCTGCATGCCGGCGGTAAGTTCGGCGGTGGCGGATACAAGGTATCCGGTGGTCTTCATGGTGTAGGTGCATCTGTTGTAAATGCGCTTTCGAACTGGCTGGAGGTTGAGATTTCCAGAGATGGAAAAATCTACAAGCAGCGTTATGAGCGTGGAAATGTTGTGTATAAGTTAAAAGAGATTGGCAAGACCGATAAGACCGGAACTAAGGTTACATTTATGCCGGATGATACGATCTTTGATGACACGATCTTTGATTATAAGGTGCTTCGTACAAGACTTCGTGAGATGGCTTTCCTGACAAAGGGATTGAAGATTAATCTCGAAGATAAGCGTGAGGGCAAGGAACAGAGAGAATCCTTCCACTATGAAGGAGGTATCAAGGAGTTCATCGCTTACCTGAATAAGACAAAAAATCCACTTTATGACAAGATTATCTATATCGAAGGAAACAAAGATGATATTTATGTTGAAGTGGCAATGCAGCACAACGACTCTTACAATGAGCTTACTTTGAGCTTTGTAAATAATATCAACACACCAGAGGGTGGTATGCATCTGACTGGTTTCAAGAGTGCACTTACTAAGGTATTTAATGATTACGCAAGAAGTAATAAGATTCTGCGTGATAAAGAAGAAAATCTGTCCGGTGATGATTTGCGAGAAGGTCTGACAGCTATCGTAAGTATTAAGATTCCAGAACCACAGTTCGAAGGACAGACAAAACAGAAGCTTGGTAATGCAGAAGCGAGAACAGCGGTAGAAGGACTTGTGACGGAGAAGCTTACTTATTTTTTAGAGCAGAATCCTCAGGTAGCAAAGGCTATCGTCGGTAAGGCAGTTGTCGCACAGCGTGCCCGTATGGCAGCCAGAAAGGCAAGAGATGTTGCCCGTAAGAGTACACTTGAGACGAATATGGCGCTTCCTGGTAAGCTTGCCGATTGTTCTGATCCAAATCCAAAGAACTGCGAGATCTACATCGTAGAGGGAGATTCCGCTGGTGGCTCTGCAAAGACTGCCAGATCCCGTGCAACACAGGCAATCCTTCCACTGCGTGGTAAGATTCTGAACGTAGAGAAAGCAAGAATCGACCGGATTCTTGGAAATGAAGAAATCAAAGCCATGATTACCGCGTTTGGTACTGGTATTCGTGAGAATTTCAATATTGAGAAGCTTCGTTATGACAAGATTATTATCATGACCGATGCCGATGTCGATGGTGCACATATTGCAACATTGATGTTAACCTTCTTCTTCCGGTTCATGCCGGATCTGATCAAGGAAGGACATGTATATCTGGCACAGCCACCACTGTACAAGCTGGAGAAGAACAAGAAGACATGGTATGCATACAGTGACGAAGAGCTGGCAGATATCTTAAATGAAGTTGGTCGTGACCAGAATAACAAGATCCAGCGATACAA
>DHJV01000073.1:55717-55997 GCA_002404515.1 Lachnospiraceae bacterium UBA4711
TGGGATACAACTATGGATCCGGAAAAGCGGGTTCTGCTGCGTGTAGCGATTGATGAAAACAGTGAGTCTGAGCTTGACCTGACCTTTGATACGTTGATGGGTGAGAGAGTAGAGCCAAGACGTGAATTTATTGAGGCAAATGCAAAATTCGTTAAGAATCTTGACATTTAAGTAGGAGGAGAACAATGGACGATAGTACAATTTTTGATAAAATCCATGAAGTGGATTTGAAGAAAACCATGGAAGAATCGTATATCGATTATGCCATGAGCGTTATCGC